>DATAMS010000454.1:0-8556 GCA_036260495.1 Thermoanaerobaculia bacterium | reverse complement strand
GACGAAGTCGGTCCAGCCGCTCCATTCGCCGGGTCGCAGCGTGACGGTCTGGCCGCTCTCTTCGATCGTGATCGAGTTGCGGTCATTGGCGACGGTGATCGCCATCGGAATCGAAATGTATGGCGGATTCCCGAAAAGCTTGTTGGGCGGACCCTGGATCTTGGCTTCGATGCGGCCCTTGTTGTCTTCGAGCTGCACGACCTCGATCGAAAACTCGTTCGCGCCCGAGCGATGGAAATCGAGCTCCGACGTGAAAAAGAACGGCTTGCCGACGCGGCCGGACATGTCGGGGACGCCGAGACCGGACAACATTTCGCCCGCCGGAAAGTCGTGTGCAGGAAACGTCACCGGCACATGGACGACGCGCGCGGTGCGTCCCGCGTTCGCTGCCGCTTCCCAGAATGGAATGCCCTGGCGGCGGTTGATGACGCCCGGCCGGCTGACCGGGATGTATTGCTTCGTCCCGAGGAACACGCCAATGCCGGCGATGACGGCAAGAGCAAGCACGACGTAGCGCGCGGTGCGGCGGAAGAAGAGCGCGATCAGAGCGATCAGGACCAGGACAATCGCGGCAGCGGCGATGGGATTCTTGTCGCCGAGGAGGAAGGGCTCTTTCGTTTCGTCGAATGCGGCGAAGACTGGCAGGTACGTCTTGGGATCGCGGCGCAGAAAATCGAAGATTCCGGTGCGGCCGGGATCGATGCCGGTGGAGAACGTCGACCACGACACCGGCGTCTGCGCGGGAACCGTCGGACGCAGCGGGCGGAACGTTCCCAGCGTTCGCAGCCGCGCCAGATTCGGCAGCTTCCCTTCGTTCATCCACTGCTCGGTGTAGCGGGCATCGACGCCGTCAAACCCGAGGACAATGACCTTCTCTTTGGCGAAGGCCGTCGACGAAAAAAGAAGGGAGAGGAGCGCTGCCAGGATGGTGAGATTTCGTATCAATCGCATCGAACGGCATCATACTTGTAATCCCCCTTGTAATCGGCGTGCGGAAATTGAGGTGCTGCATGAGAACGCGTCAACTCTTTGCTTCATTGGTAGTTGTGGTGCTCATCGCCTGCGGCGGCGGCGAGAAAACCGGATCATCGGCAGACCAGAAAACGCTCGTCATCGCCCTGAAGTCGGGACCGACGAATCTGGACAGCCGCGTCGGCTCCGACAATGCCTCCAGCCGGATGTTCGATCTCGTCTACAGCGGTTTGATCAAGGTCACGCCGGACTTCAACTACGCTCCCGATCTGGCCACGAAATGGGAGACGCCGGACGATAAGACGATCGTCTTCCATCTCAATCCGAAGGCGAAGTTTCACAACGGGCAGCCGGTCACCGCTGCCGACGTGAAGTGGACCTACGAGTCGATGATGAACCCGTCCTTCGTCACGTCGAAGCGATCGGGCTACAGCACCGTCGATCACATCGAGACCCCCGATCAGCAGACGGTCATTTTCAAGCTGAAAGAAGCCAACGCCGGCATTTTCGACAACCTCACCACCGGTATTCTGCCAACGGGTGCCGATACGAATGTTTATAAAACAAGACCGATCGGTTGCGGACCGTACAAACTCGTCGAACATCGTCCCGACGACCGGCTGGAATTCGAGGCCTTCGATCAGTGGCATGGCGGCGCGCCGAAGATCAAGCACATCACCGTGCGCATCATCCCCGACGCCACAACCTGCATCCTGGAAATGCGCCGCGGCACGGTGAATTTCGAGGTCAATATCATTCCGTTCGAGAACGTCGCCGAGTTCGAAAAGAACCCCGATTTCAAAGTCGTCAAGAGCAATGGGTCGGTTTATCAATACCTCGCGTTCAATATGACCGATCCGGCCCTGGCGAAACCGCTGGTGCGTCAGGCCATCGCGCACGCCATCGACCGCGACCGGATCATTCGCGATATCCAACGCGGCTATGCCCAGAAGACGGAGTCGATGCTTGCCGAAGGTCACTGGGCCCGCGCCGCGAACCTCCCTTCTTATGATTACGATCCGGCGAAGGCGAAACAACTTCTTGCGCAAGCCGGCTATCCGAACGGACTCGATCTCGTTTTCAAGACCTCGACGGACGCGGAGGCGAACTCACGGGCGCAGGTCATCCAGGACATGATGAAGCAAGCCGGCTTCCGCGTGACCATTCAGTCGAATGAGATGTCGACCTTCTTTGCCGACATCAGCAAGGGCAATTTTCAGATGTATTCGCTGTCCCGTAATGGAATCAGCGATCCCGATTTCTATTACGTCATTTTCTATTCGAAGAACACGCCGCCCAACGGCCAGAACCGCGGGTCGTACGCCAACGCGCGTCTGGACCAGTTGCTGCTGGAGGGCCACGCAACGTTCGACCGGACGAAGAGAAAGCCGGTCTACGATGAAATCCAGAAGATCGTCGCCACCGACCTCCCCTATATCTCGCTTTACATGCAGTCCAACGTAGCGATTATGCGCAAGAATATCGATGGCTACGTGCAATACCCAGCCGGTTTCTACACGTCGATTCCGCAAATGACGATGAAGTAGATTTGTCGCAGAGCTTCGTCATGCGTAACAGCTTCGCCATGACGTACAGCTTCGCCATGACGTAACAGCCGGGGCTACGGTTCTTGTAACGCTAACGGCGCTGGCTCACGAGGCGTGAGCACGCGATCCTGATGGCGTCCTTCGATGCGTTCCGACGGTCGTCATGGCATTACGCCGTCGCGGGTTTGATCGCGCCGGCTTTTTCTCCTATTTTTTTCGCAAATTCGGCGATGGTTCCGAATTGGACTGCGAATGGGGCGCTTGGGGTCTCTGACTTTTCGTCGTAATTTCCGCAGATTTCGTTGACGACGTGGCGCCCGAGGGCGCGGTAGCTCTCGAATTGCGACTCGCTGAAGAATTGATCGGCCGTCGTCTCGTGCGGGAAGTCCGCCGACTCCGTCGCGTAGTTGTAGACGTCCTTTGGAAAGTAGGTCTCCGAATAAAGACCGGCTTTGAGATAAACGAGTGTGCCGTCTTTGTCCGCGGCGTTGCCATCGATCGCGCTGTAGCGGATTGCCGCTGTCGCCACATAGCGTCCTTCGGGGAACGCGCTGTCGGGCGTCCGCGGATACATGTACATCTTCTTGATGTCGATCGGAACGCCGAGGTCCGTGCGAATTTTGCGGATGGCATTGCCGAGGTCTTCGAAGGTGAACTTCGGATCACATCCGCCGTCGCTGATGACGATGTAGCGGCAGCGGCGAAGGACCATCTCGTAGATGCCGAGGTTCTCGAAGTGGCCACCGTCGGAAAGGTAGACGAGCGACGACTGATCGTTCGACATCCCGGTCAGCTCGAGGCCCAGCGGATGAAGATTCGACTTCGGATGCGCGAGGTTGTATGAGTTCTTGCCAGCCGTGCCGGGATTGCCCAGCCACGATCCGAGCCGGACGTTGAGCAGCGTGAGCAGGAACGCCATGGCCGGCGAAGAGTGGTAGCCCTGATTCGGACTGGCGGCTGCACCGGAGATGGTCACGGCGGTGCCGAGCGAGATGCCATCCGTTCCGCCGTATTCGCGCGAGTTGCGATAACCGACGTAGAAGCTGCCGGAATGCAGCGGCGAGACGGTGAAGGACTCGGCCTTGCGCTGCTGCCAGGCGAGCTTTTCGCCTGCGGTGAGGTTGAGCGCGGTGTTGACGACGTGCAGCGGCGCGCCTTGCCGCGGGCGGAGCGATGTCCTGAATGTGTAGGTCAGAGCTTTGCGGTTCGCGCGCATTCTCGCCGCGGGCGTGTCGGCCCCTTCTGGCTCGGCGAGCTTTTCTTCGACGAGGATGCGGTTGAGATCCTGAATGAGCGAATTGGTCAGAACTGCATCGACAAGATGTCCGTTTTCGATCCAGTGCCGCGTTTGATTGTCGAGCGCATTCCAGATCTCCTGCTCGACGCCGGCGGTACCGGCATTTTTCTGAAGCTGGGCAACGAACGCACCAGGATTGCTGAAGCTCGTCGGCCAGATCAGGTCCGGATGGAGCTCATACATCTGCAGGTTGTCGTGCGGGTCGAATCCGGTAAAGGTATCCGGCTCGCGGTGGTAGCGCGAGGCGCCGAGATAGGCGCGAATGATCCGGTTTCGATACAACGCGTGCATCGAGAAACGGTTTACGCCAATCGAGAACGAGAGCAGGAATGCGATGAACGCGGCGCCAAAGATACCTCCGAGGATCGGCCAGTCTGTAGCGTGAACGTTCTGGAGATGCCGGATGCCATTGACTGTGGCGAGGGAAAGATATGGCGTCTTGTCGGTCTCGTACTTCGTTTCCAGTTTCGAACCGGTGGCTGTGTTGGCCGTCTGCGTGTAGGTCGCGGTCGATTCGAACTGCTCCGACCACGCCTTGATTGGCGGCACCTTGTCGCCTTTAATGAGCTGGATCAGCACAGTGGTACCGAGGGAGATTGCAGCAAGGAGCACGACGACGAACAACGGCACCGCAAGCGCGGAAATGATGCCGCTGACGGCCGAGGTCTTGCTTCCTTTTTCCTTCCCTTTCTCTTTGTCATTGGCAGGAGTTTTCGAGCTGAAGCCGGCCAGGCCGGCGATCAGACCTGACACGCCGCCGATCGAACTGAGGATCACCGGCGCGCGATACAAAAACACCGGACCGAAGACAGAGATGGCGCTGCCGGCGGCGAGGAAGAATGCGCTCATCAGAAGGAACGCTCCGGCGCGGCCCCACCATTCGCGGTCGTAGTCTTCGTTGAACTTGCTGGAGAGGCCGACGAAGACTGTGGCTTGCATGAAGAAGACGAGCAGAACCAGCGGGACGCTGAAGCAGACATACAACTCGGAGACCGGCACGCTCGAAAGGAGACTGCGCAGGAACGGCGGCAGTGATGTCAGATCCGGCACCTCGGCCAGCGGGTGATCGAACACTTTATGAGCGAGGAGGGCGAGCAGAAATGCCGCAGTCAGAACGCCGAGGACTGCTCCGCCGAACTCCGCAGCTGGTTTTTTCCATGCACTGTGGCGCCGAACACGTTCATGCCGCTCAACGGCTGTCGTTTTCCAGTAGCGGATGTAGTAGATCCCGCTGGGCAACACGGTCGTGGCAACGATCGCCGCCAACGCCCACGGCCAGTCCAGCGTAAGCGGTACCTTGTGCGCGTCCTGCGCCCAATAGAGACTCATCGCAGTCGCAGCGACGGTGAGCGCGACGATGCAGACGAAAAACCCTCCGTTCGTCGATATCCATCGGAAGAATTTCGCACCGGCGAAGCGGCCGTGCACGGTTGGACGCGTCATGCCGAGGAACCCGAATCCGATCGCCAGTGCGGCGACCATGACGATGAGGAGAGTTTGCTGCCGGTACAAAACATCGTGCCGCAGCAGCAGCGAGAAGAGGCGCGGAATGGCCAGCACCGCGGCGAGGAGCGGCACGAGCACCAGCAGATTCAGCGTGAGGTTGCGGATGTAGAGCGACGCCATCGTCCATGTGTCGCCCGAGGTCAAGCCGAGCTGCGGGCTGAGGTAGTTGCTGTACTCGCGGAGATGGCGGACCGGCTTCGGCTCCGGATCAGTCTTCGTCAGCGGGAGATCAGTTTTGACGACGGTCTCCCTGTTGCCGTTGGTGTGCGACGGCTCGCTTTCGGACCGGATGCCGGCCACCGCGGTGTCGGCGCGCACGAGATCCGCCTGCACGCCGCTGATGCCCGAGGTGTGCCGGCGCGCCCACGAGGAGAGCCAGCTTCCGATGTAGCCGCCGCCGGAAACGGTGGAGAGGTAGTCGAACTTGTCGAGAATGCCTGCACCCGCAAGACCCTGCAGGACGCCGAGCGCAAACGTGGCGCTGCGGATGCCGCCGCCGGAGATGCTGAGCGCACTCCGGGCCTTATCGTCCCCGCGAGCGTGGAGCTTGTCGTAGAGGTTGGTCAGCCGGACCTCGCGCAGCGCGCGGACACCGCCGGTGAATGCGTCATCGACGATGCGGCGGTTGATCTCCTGCTTGCGATCTTTGCTGACGTCGCGCGTGTAGTCGTCGTAATCGGCGATCATCGACTTGCCGGTGTCGGTCAGCGCGCGCGAGTTGCACAACTTCGTCATCGGACCGTTGACGACGAGGTCATTCAAAGTCGCCACGACGCCGTTCGCCGGCACGATGTTGCAATCCTGGAAGATGGCTTTTACCCAACCCTCATCGATGACATCGCCGCCCTTGTTCACAGCGCCTTCGCGGTAAAGAACACCGGAAGGAGGCCGGTCCAACGACCCATACATCGAGACATACTCTTCTTCGAGCACTTCGTGCACTTCGAGGGGAAGCGTGGGCATGAATCCTCCTCAAGACTGGCGTTGAACCGATTGGGTAGCTGCAATTATAGACGGAATGGTGCGGAAAAGTTCCTTCAATCCAGAAGAGGACGCGGATCTTTTGCGCTGGCCTTCCCGGCTTCGATCCAGGCGAGGCGGGTGATGAGGGAGCCGAGGAGGGCGGATGCGGCGGCGGCGCGGCGGGCGCGTTTGGAGCGGATGCCGAGGAGTCGGAGGGCGAGCGGCAACGGTCCGGAGAAGAAGCCACCGATGCGGATCGTGGCGCCCGTCGGGCCGTGGCGCAGCGGTTCGGAGGCGATCGCGCGGTCGGATTCGATCTCCACGCCCATCGATGTCTCCGCAATCGCGGCGGCGAGGCCGAGGATGTTGAGAGCGCGTTCTTCGTGGCCGCGAAGCTCGAGGACAGCGGTCGCGGAGGCAAGCGCAGACGCGCCGAAATGGATCGGCAGCGTTCGGGCGTGCGCGGCCCAGACCGGAATCGCCGTCGCACCGAGGAGCACGCCGGTGTACGTGGCCATGACGACGCCGGAGAGCGCGGCGACGAACGCGGCAGCGTCGCCGATGCGTTGCAGGCCTAGCTCTTCGCCGATCGCTGCGGCGGCGCTTGCGGTTCCGAATAGCGTCAGCGTCCACGCGCCGGCCGACATCGGCGACTGCGGTTTGAAAACGCGGAGCATGTTGAGGAAACGCTCCGGTCGCCCGAGGTCGAGGATGAGGAGCGGGCCGGAAGCGGCGGCGCCGATTGCGGCGATCCAGCGGGCGTCGCGCACGAGCGCGCGCGAAGCGCCGCTGAGTTGTGCGGCGAGCGCGATGACCGAGGAGGCACCGGCGGCACCGCCAACGAAAAAATAGACGGGCACCTCCCACGTCCAGACTGGAGCTTTGACGATTGGTAATCCGTAGTAGCCGTGCTCTGCGCCGGCCTCGGGGAATGGTGATCCGGACGGGCGGATGCCTTTGGCGTCGAGACGGCCGAGGGCGGCTTGTTCGCGGATGTCGTCGAGGCGTTTTTCGGTGGCGTTGTCGGGCACCCTTGCTTTCATTTTGCACCTCGGCGGCGGGACGCCGCCGGGCCAGCCGGCGGGACGCCAGCGTTCCCTTGGCTGAGTGCGAATGCGGCGATCGATGCGCTGAGTATTGCGGCGGCGGCGACTGCGGCGGCGCTCCATGATTGCTTCAGGAGGCGCATTGGCGCTTCGGGATTTCTTGGCAGGTTGTAGGCGCGCGGATCGCCGCGGACGATGAAGAAGGCGTGCGTGCCGCCGACGCTCGATTCTTTCGGATTCCAGATCGTGGCGTCGTTCATGCCGGCTTCGTGAAGTTGCGCGATGCGGCGGTCGGCGGCGGCTTCCAAATCATCGAGTTTGCCGAAGAGTATCGAGCCGGTGGGACACGCTTTCGCGCACGCCGGATCTGCCCCGCCTTTCTGGCGGTCGTAGCAGAAGGTGCACTTGAAGGCGCGGCCGTCGTCAGGACGGCGGTCGACGACGCCGAAGGGACAGGAGACGACGCAGTAGCCGCAGCCGTTGCAGATGTCGGGTTGCACGAAGACGCTGCCGAATTCGGTGCGCACGATCGAGCCGGTCGGACACGCTTCGAGGCAGCCGGCGTTCCCGCAATGCTTGCAGACGTCGGACGAAAACTCCCACGTCATCCGCTCGGAAGAGTTGCCTCCGCATCCAGCTTGCGGCGGACGCTCGACAAACTTGACGTGTCGATACGTCGAGTGTCCGAGGGCGAGCGTGTTGTCGTACGAGAGTCCGCTCCAGACGAAGCCGTCGTCGGGGACGTCGTTCCATTCCTTGCACGCCACCTCGCACGCCTTGCAGCCGATGCAAAGGGTCGAATCGGTCAGGAAACCGGTGACGGCCATGCGGCAGCGAGCTTATCGCATTCGAATGTGTGCAGCTCCCTGCGGTGAGGACGTCATGCGAGCTGATCCGTGGAGGTCGGAATTGAATTCTCAACCGCCAAGATGCGACACTGCATAACTGTTCGAGGAGCACTAAATGGAGCGCGAGAGTCCAAGCAAGCCAAAAAAACTTCGCGAGCTACGTGCGTTCGAGACGTTTCGGGCAATCGACCGCTCACTTCCGCCGGGCGATCTTGTTCTTGGTGTTCCAGGCGAAGAGCCGGATTTCTTGATCAAAGCCCACGGGACAACGATCGGAGTTGAGGTTACCGAGTACTTCACACCGCCGATGGCAAGACAGCCCTCTTTAAAAGCTCGCGAAAAGATCACTACGGAGATTGCTCGCGAAGCAACCGGTC
>DATAMS010000407.1:0-7171 GCA_036260495.1 Thermoanaerobaculia bacterium | reverse complement strand
GGGAGTGGGGAGTTGGGTGTGGGGAGTGGGAGACGTCAATGCTCCGAAACGAACAGCGGCCCCTTTCGGGACCGCCTAAAACCAGCAGACAGAACGCTGACGCTGTTATCGCTGCATGTAGTGTGGCGCTTCGTTCCGGTCAAGTTCGATGTGCGAGCCCCACTGCAGATCTACGTTGAATCTGTCGCTCGGGTTGTGTGAGTGAAAGATTCTCGATAGCGCAGCACTCGTCTCTCCCACTCCCCACTCCCCACACCCGACACCCTACCCCCCACAACCGATCTAGAATACCCCGATGCGAGGTCTCCACATGATTGCTGCGGCGTTGTTGATGCTGCTCAGCGCCGGCTGCAACAGCCCGACGTCGCCTGACAGCGGCACGCCCGCGCAGCATGGGCGGCTTTCGGGCATCGTCACGATCGGACCGAATTGCCCGGGGCCGCAGACTGATACTGGCTGTCCTACGCAGCCATCGGCCTATGCCGCCCGAAAAATCCTCGTCTACACGGAGTCGAAGTCGAACCTGCTCTTCACGGTCGACATCGACTCGCAGGGCGCGTACTTCATCGATCTCGCCCCGGGCAGGTACACGATCGACCTCAAGCCGAGCGGCATCGACAAAACGGGCGATCTGCCGAAACTCGTCGAGATCCACGCGAACACGGTCACGAGCCTGAACGTCAGCATCGATACCGGCATCCGCTGAACGGCTCGGCGGAAACGAGAAGGCCGGCGCAGAACGCCGGCCTCGTTGGGCTCGCGGTTCCGGACTACGCTTTCAGGTGCTTGCTGACGAGAGCGGTCATCTCGAACATCGAGACCTGCTTCTTGCCGTTGAAGATCTTCAGCAGCTTGTCGTCTGCGTTGATCATCCGCTTGTTCGTCTTGTCCTGAAGGCCGTTCGCCTTGATGTAATCCCACACCTTTTTCGTGACTTCGCTGCGGGGGATCGGCTTGCTGCCGACGATCGTGGCCAGGTCGCTGCTCGGAGTAACTTCCGCGGCAAGACCTTTGCCGGGGCTCTTCTTCGTTGTCGCCATTAGTAATTTCCTCTCCTACGTTTGTTCTACGTTTGCGCGGATTGTGCGCTACTGAACCCACCGCGTCAAACGTGGAATTTCGGTCGATGTGCCAAAAGTCATGATGAGCCTGCTGCGCTTCAGGCACATGTGCATCTTCTCACAGCCGCCTAGATTGGCTTGCGAAGGAGATGCTCATGCACCAACAACCACTCGTGCGGCTCACCGATGTCACCCGCACTTACCCGCTGGGACGCGTCAAGGTCCGCGCACTGACCGGCGTTTCGCTCGACATCGATCGCGGTGATTTCCTCGCGCTGGCCGGCCCTTCCGGCAGCGGCAAGACGACGCTGCTCAACCTCATCGGATGCATCGACAAGCCTGACAGCGGCCACGTGATGATCGACGGTGTCGATGTGACGGACATTCCCCTGCACCGCTTGGCCACGACGCGCCGCGACACGCTCGGCTTCATTTTTCAAACGTTCAATCTCATCCCGGTCCTCACCGCATTCGAGAACATCGAGTATCCGCTGCTGTTGCAGCATCTGCCTGCGCGACAGCGGCGCGATCGCGTTCGCTACTGGCTCGATCAGGTCGGACTGACCGAGCAGGCGCGCCAGCGTCCCGACCAGCTCTCCGGCGGACAGCGGCAGCGCGTGGCGATCGCGCGGGCCATGGCGGGCGAGCCGAAGCTCGTTCTCGCCGACGAGCCCACCGCCAACCTCGACTCGGTCACCGCCGGACGCATCCTCGATCTCGTCGAAGGACTCAACGAATCGACCGGCTGCACGTTCATCTTCGCCACGCACGATCCCGCGCTGATGTCGCGCGCCCGACGCTGCGTCCGCATGCACGACGGCGCGATCGTTCCCGCGCCATTGCTCGAAGCCCGCGCTTCGTAAGGAAATCCGATGCTCACCAAACTTGCCCTTCGCAACGTTTTCCGCAACCGCCGCCGCTCCGCCATCACGCTGCTCGTCATCGTCTTCGGCGCCGTCGGCCTCATTCTCTTCGGCGGTTACAAAGCCATCACCTTCCACGGTCTTCGCGAGAGCACGATCCGCAACCGGCTGGGACATCTCCAGATTTACAAACAGGGATTCGAGCACGCCGAGGCGAAGAAGCCGCTCGAATTCGGGCTGGACGATGTCGCCCCACTCCGCCGCGCCATCGAGAGCGACAAGCGCGTCCGCATGACCACCGCGCAGATCACGCTGATGGGCCTGATCAGCAACGGCGACAAGTCGGAGACCTTCCTGGCCACCGGCGTCGAGCCGAAGGAAGACCGGGCCATGAACGCGCAGCGCCTCGTCGCCGGCACCGATCTTCCGGACGGCGAGAGCGATGCCGTGATCATCGGACGCGGGCTTGCCGCCTCGATGCACGCCAAGCCGGGCGACTACTTGACTCTGATGTCGACCACAACCTCGGGATCACTGAACGCCATCGACGTGCGCGTGGCCGGAATCTTCATGAGCGGCGTGAAGGAGTACGACGACCGCGCCATCAAGATGCCGCTGGCCGGCGCGCAACAACTTCTGCAGACGGCGAAAGTCGAGCGCTTGCTCGTTCTGCTCAACGAGACCGACGACACCGCCGCGGTCCGCGCCGATCTCACGACGCTCTTTGCCCGCAAGCACTGGGCGCTGGAGATGAAGGACTGGTCCCAGCTCGCCAGCTTCTACCACCAGGTCGTTCTGCTCTACAACGGCATCTTCGGCTTCATCGGGATGGTCGTCTTCGGCATCGTGATCTTCAGCGTGGCAAACACGATCGTGATGTCGATTTTCGAGCGCACACGCGAGATCGGCACGATGATGGCCATCGGCACGACGCGCTCCAGCGTGTGGCGCCTCTTCCTCCTCGAAGGCCTCTTCATCGGCCTCCTCGGCGGCATCGCCGGCCTGCTCGCGGGAACGGGCGCGTCCAGCATCATCAACCACGTCCATCTGATGCTGCCGCCGCCACCCGGCTACACGCAAGGCTACCCGCTCCGCGTAATGCTGCAGCCCGGCATCCTGATCACCGCATTCCTCATCGCCGTGATCACCGCAACGCTCTCCTCGATTCTGCCGGCGCTCAAAGCATCGCGGCTGAAGATCGTCGATGCGCTGGGGCACATTTGAGTTTCGCGGGAGTCGCGAGTCGGGGGTCGGGAGTCGGAGAGAAACCGCAATCGCGACTTTCACACGGCCCCAGGAAAACTCCGACACCCGACTCCCGACCAGCGACCCCCGCAAAGGAGAAATCATGAAACGAATCCTGCTCATCCTTCTTCTCGCGGCTGCGCCGTTGGGCGCAGCGAGCACTGACGCCGCGTCCGTCCTCGCACGCGCCGACGTCTTCCGCAATCCGATTCCGAGTTTTTCCATCGATGTCGAGCTTACGTCGGTCACGCCCGACGGCAAGTCGAACACGTCGCGGTTCCGCGTTTACGGCAAAGGCGCCGACCGCAGCATCGTCGAGTTCACTTATCCGCAGACGGAGAAGGGAAAGTACCTCCTGATGCTGCGCGACGCGATGTGGATCTACATGCCCACCGCGAGCCGCCCAATCCGCATCTCGCCGCTGCAACGGCTGATGGGCCAGGCTTCGAACGGCGATGTAGCGCGGACGAACTTCACGACCGATTACGACGCGAAGTCGGTGTCCGAGGAGGGGGATGCGTACGTGCTCGATCTCGTGGCCAGAGATCCGGCGGTCGCCTACAACCGCGTAAAACTCTGGATCGACAAACAAAGCTACGAACCACGCCGCGCCGATTTCTACGTCGTCTCCGGAAAGTTGATCAAGCGCGCGAACTACCGCCAGTACGGAACGATGGCCGGCCGCCGCGTAGTCACCGAAGTCGAGATCGAGGATCTGCTCCGCCCCGGCAACCGCACGACGATGCGCTACGCCAACCTCACACCAAAAGACAACGCCGAAAAGATGTTCACGAAGGACTCGCTCGGCAAATGGTGAGAATCGGAACCAGTGCAGCGAACGTAGCGCCGCCGGCCCGGCGGCTGTATCGCCGGCGGCTCGCCGGCGGTTTCCTCATCGCCCTGCTCGCGACAACTACGCACGCCGAGGTCTTCAAACTCTTCGGCTCCGCTGGGATGGAATCGCAGCTCACCCCCGCCAACACCGCCTCGCCATTGAATCCCGACAACGTCGCCGGCATCCCCTATCGAACATCGTCCGCCGACGCCGTTGCCTTCTTCGATGCCGCGCCGGAAAGCCGCACGTGGAAACTCCATCTCAAACTTCGCGGCGATGTCGCCGAGGGAGGCAGCCAGCAAGCGACCGTCGGCGAAGCCTACCTGCAGCTCAATCCAAAACCGTGGCTCGACCTCACCATCGGCCGCGTGATCGAAAAATGGGGCACCGGTTACGCCTGGAATCCGACGGCATTCGTCAGTCCGAAGAAGAATCCCACCGATCCGTCCGACCACCGGTCGGCGAATCAGGGCCTCAACATGCTGCGCGCCGATGTCTTCGCACGCGGCACGAACATCTCGCTCTACGCACTCGATCATGGCGCGGTCGCCGCGCGGGTTTATCGTCTCGTCGCCGGCACCGACATCTCGCTCCACTTCCGCCGCGATGCCGACGGAACGCAACAGGGCATCAGCGCCGCGCGCGTCTTCGGCGACGCGCTCGAACTGCATGCGGAGATCGCACGCCGCCACGCACTCGCCGGAATGCAGTACACCTTCAAACGCAACGTCAACGTCGTCTTCGAGCTGTATCACAGCGGCAACGGACTCGATGCGCGCGCGTGGCGGGAGTTTCGCCTCATGGCCGACAACGCGCGGAGCGAAACGACGCTTCGTACAGCGAATGGGGAGTACGCTCCGCTGCGCATGGCCCGCGACTACGCATTCATCCGCGTCGACTGGCCCTTCGAAAAATTCGATGCCGAGATGATCGTGATCACGAATATGAGAGACGGTTCACTGCTGGCACGCGCCACGTTCACGCACAAGCTCCGATCGAACATGAGCATCTACCTGATCGACACCGAGTTCGCGGGCGCGCGCGCCAGCGAGCTCGCGTACATGCAGGTGCGGCGCGTGACGACGGGTGGGGCACGCTTCTACTTCTAAACACCATGAACTTGAACGAACGAAAGCTGTCGCTGACCGGAATCCTGACGTGGATTCTGATCGGAATCCCAAGCTTGATTTGGGAAGTCGATCACTACCACTCGCTTCTCACGATCCGAGGTGCAGTCCTCATCAGCGCGTTGCTTTTGTTTCTCGCCGGCTTCCTGATCGCGACGCGCCCCGGGTGCGATAAGCGGCTGCGCATTCCGGTGATCGCCGTGGAGTTACTGGCAGCCTTTGTTTGCACCGCGCTGCAGCCCGTCGGCTTCCTGCCGGTGATGCTGGTGATCGTCGCGGCGCAGCTTGGCAGTTTCCCGCCTCGTTTCGCGGTTCCCGTCATCGTCTTCAACTCCATGGTGCTCGGTCTGATCGAGCAACGAACGGACGGCGATTTCCTCATCTACGCGCTGGTCTACCTTGCGTTCTCGCTCTTCGCACTTTTCGCGATGCACGTGGCCCACTCGGAGATGGAAGCGCGGAAATCGCTGGCCGAGGCGAATGCGGAGCTGCGAATGACGACGGAATTGCTCGAGATCAGCAGCCGCACGTCGGAACGTCTTCGCATCGCCCGCGATCTTCACGATCTCATCGGCCATCATCTGACCGCGCTCAGCCTCAATCTCGAAGTGGCCAGCCATCTGGCCAGCGGCGAGGCGAAAGAGCATGTCGAGAAGAGCAAAGGGATCGCGAAGCAGTTGCTCGTCGATGTGCGCGAAGTCGTCAGCCGCCTGCGCAACGACGAGCCGGTCGATCTCACGGCCTCGCTCGAGTCGCTGCGCGATGTGATGGTCGCGCCGTCGCTCCATCTCGATTTTCCGCCCGAGCTTGCGGTCGCGGACGCCAACGTCGCGCAGGTCGCGCTGCGCACGGTGCAGGAGATCGTGACGAATGCCGTGCGCCACTCCGGCGCGCGGAATCTCTGGCTGAAGCTCGCCACCGCCGACCGCGCTCTCTCGATCGATGCGCGTGACGATGGCGCCGGCGTCGACAACATCCGTTTCGGCAACGGACTCCTCGGACTCCGCGAGCGCGTAGAGCAGATTCGTGGCACGTTCGAAGTGACGTCGATGCGAGGCCGCGGTTTCTCCGTTCACGTCACGCTGCCCCTCGGCGGTGCCGCATGATCCGCGTCTGCATCGTCGAGGACCAGACGATCGTCCGTCAGGGTCTGCGCAGCCTGCTCGCGCTCGTGCCGGACATCGAAGTGGCCGCCGAGGCCAGCGACGGCGAAGAAGCAGTGGTCGTCATCCAGCGCGAGAAACCCGATGTCGTCCTGCTCGATCTGCGCATGCCGAAGCTCGACGGCGTCGGAGTGCTCCGCCAACTGCGCGAGCGCGGCGCCGCGCGGCCAACGCTGATCCTGACGACCTTCGACGATGACGCCATCCTGTTCGAAGCCGTCCGCGCCGGCGCGAAAGGCTGGCTGCTCAAGGACGTCTCGCTGGAGCGCCTGACGAGCGCCATCCGCACGCTGGCCGGGGGCGGCACCTGCATCGAGCCGGTGATCACCGAACGGATCATGCGCGCCCTCGAGAAGAGCGACTCATCATTCGAATCCGCCGACCTCCCCGAACCACTCACCGACCGCGAACGCACAATCCTCCGCCTCCTCGCCGGCGGCTACAGCAACAAAGAGATCGGCGAGCTCCTCAACATCACCGACGGCACCGTAAAGAATCACATCTCGAATTTGCTGGCGAAGCTGGGAGTGCGCGATCGGACACGCGCTGTGTTGCGGGCGATTGATTTGGGCGTGATTTGAGAAAGGCCCTTTCACGCTTCTCCGTCCGGGATGGCGTAAACTTTCCCCATGGCGCCCGAGACGTCGACGAAGATGACGTATGAGGACTTGCTCCTCCTCCCTGAGGACGGTCTCCGCCACGAGATCATCGACGGGGAGCACTACGTGAACGCATCGCCAATTACCAAACACCAGCGGATCTCCATGCGCCTCATCATCGCGATCGGCATGTACCTCGAGGAGCATCCGGTCGGCGAGCTTTTCCACGCACCCTTCGACGTCGTGTTTTCGCGGTACGACGTCGTCGAGCCCGATCT
>DATAMS010000398.1:0-2836 GCA_036260495.1 Thermoanaerobaculia bacterium | reverse complement strand
GGGGGGGGGGGGGGGGGGGGTGTGGGGAGGTGGGAGCGAGTTTCTGGCGGTGCGCGCGATCGCCAGAATGATCTTCCACACCCCACTCCCAACACCCCACCCCCCCGAGCATCTGATCAATCCCGCAGCCACCCCGGCATGATCCCCTGCTTCCGTGCGTCTTCGCGGAACTGATCATTCTCTCGTTGCGCGCGCGTGACTTCGAGCTCGGCGGCGGGGAGTTGGGCCTGCGTGATCTCCAATTCGCTCGACTGAAACGTGAACTGATTTGCGCGGTAACCGAGGGCGAAGAATTGCTGGATCTGTTCTTTGAGCGCCGAGGCGCGTGTGCGAAGCAGCTCGACATTTTCCTTCGCCCGGCGAATTGCTTCCTCGTGCGCGCGGGCCGCCGTGCGCCAGGACCATTCGTCGCCGTTCGCAGGCGCTGCAACTTCGCGCGTCTCCGGAAGGCGTTCGGCAGCGGATGACGGCTTGCCCGCATGATTCTGCTCCAGCTCGCGAAGCAGACGTTCGCGCTCGGTTGCGGACACTTTCAACTTCTTGCCGGAGTCACTCGTGACGACGACGGCCTTCGTCACCGCAGCGCGCGTCGCATCCATGTCGACGTCGGCCAGCGGAATCGAATAGAGGTTTCCCTCCGTGCGGAAGATGATCCGTGCTTGCTCTTCGCGAATCGGACCCTCAACTTCGAAGCGCGTGCCGTTGCGAAGAATGAGCGTGGTCGTGATCGCGGGCGGGGGAGCGGGTGACTGGGCGATGGTGGCAGCCAATAGGAGAGTGGCGAACAACATGAACGAATTATCCGCCTGATCTCCGTAAACGGCTGGCAAACGTTATGATCAGCGCTCCGTGCCCAACTGGCTCTACATCTTTTTCAACGCGCTCTATCACGTCGGGCTTGCGCTCTGGATCGGTGGAGTCGTGGTCATCTGGACGTCTGTGAGCCCGGCGATTCTCGAGGCGCTCCCGCGGTTTCAGGCGTTCGTGGTCCAGGCCGCGATCCTGCGCCGCTCCGCCCGGCTCCGGCTTCTGGCGCTGCTGATGATCCTCGTGGGCGCCGGGGCGAAGTTCCTGATCTGGGAAAGATTCGACATGCAGCCGTGGCTGGCCATTCGCTGGGGTGCCATCGTCGCGCTGGCTTGGGCGCTCATCTTCGACCTCAAAGGCACCAGACGATTGCTTGCATTCGGAAAAGGAATCGAGCTCGACGTGGCGGCTGACGATCCTCGGCGGGAAATCTTCGAGATCCTCTACATACGTGCTGAGGGACTCGCGAGAGCGTCAACCCTGGCCGCGCTCATCGCGCTTCTGTTCAGTTGATAGAATCCGCGCAAATTCATGGGAAGTAGTAGCCTCTCGCACGTCACCTGGATCGTTCTCAGCACGATCAGCGGTCTGCTGTTTTTGATTTTCGACGGCATCCGTTACTTCGCGCAGCAGATCAGTCCCGTCACGCTGCGCCGCTGGTCGGGTGATCAGTCGGGCGAAGGGCCGGGGCGCTGGTTCCATTTCGATCCGCAGAATCTGCAATTGGTCAGTGGCTCGCTGCTGCAGATCACGCTGATCGGCGCGTTCGTCGGGACGATTCGCGTGCTCGATGGTGAGTCGGCCGCGTTTGCGTGCGGCGTTTCCGCGCTGGCCTGGCTCGTCATCGTCATCCTCTGGAAGTTCGTGCTTGCGTTTGTCCCCGAGGACATGGGCGAGATGATTCTGAAGACGCTGATTCCGTTCTCCCACTTCTTCTACTTTCTGTTCTGGCCGATTCTCTTTCCGCTGCGCCGCGTGTTCGACCGGCTCGACCGCGAAGAAGAGGAGGCGCACGAAGATGAGGAAGTGACCGACGAGGAAGTGCAGGCCTACATTGACGTCGGCGAAGAAGAGGGCATCCTCGAGGCCAGCGAAGGAAAGATGATTCAGTCGGTGGTCGACTTCAGCGACCGCGTGGCGCGCGAGCTGATGACGCCGCGCATCGACGTGGTTGCGTTCGATACCTCGCATTCGTTCGAGGAACTGGCCAAGCGCTTCAGCGAATCGAAGTACTCGCGCATCCCGATTTACGAAGAGAGCGTCGACAAGATCACCGGCATCGTTCACATCAAGGAAGTGTTCGAGGCCATCGTCAAAGGTGAGAGCAAGCCCGTCTCGGAGCTGGCGCGCGCTCCGTACTTCGTCAGCGAGACGAAGAAAGTGTCGGAGCTGCTGCGCGAGTTCCAGAGTGAGCACATTCAGGTTGCCGTCGTCGTTGATGAATATGGCGGAACGGCCGGCATCATCACGATTGAAGACGTCGTCGAAGAGATCGTCGGCGAGATCGCGGACGAGCACGAGGAAGAAGAAGCGACGATTGTCGACCTTGGCGGCGGCGAGTACCTCGTCAGCGGCCAGTTGCGCGTCGCGGCGCTCGAAGAGTTGCTTGATGCCGGCCTCGAAAGCGAGGACTACGAGACGATCGCAGGACTCATCTTCACGTCCACCGGCCGCGTGCCGAAAGCCGGCATCGTGGTGAAGAAGAACGGCCATCTGTTCACCGTCGATCGCGCGGACCGGCGGCGGATCTACCGAGTGCGGGTCTCGAAAGATCCGGAATGGACGAATGAGGATGAAGACGAAAGGGAAAACGCGAGGTAGCGCTGGCGGCGTCGAAGGTTGAACGTCAAAAGCGAATGTTGAATGTTCGGTGTTGAATGTTGAGGGTTGAATGACAAGCCGGTCGCGGTGGCTCCATTCAACATCCAACACTCAACATCCAACATTTGCTTTTCTGCCAGCCAGCGCTCCGTCCATTTCGTCTACGATGAATGCACATGCCTGATCAAACCCAATCAAGTAAACGCTT
>DATAMS010000395.1:0-6159 GCA_036260495.1 Thermoanaerobaculia bacterium | reverse complement strand
TTGTTCACTTCCGTGTGCACGCCGGCGAGCGAAACACCGACGCCGGGCTTGGTGAGATTCACTGCCGCGAGACCGATGAAGAGCGCGAAGGTGGTGACGATCTCGAAGTAGAGCAACGCCTTGAATCCGATGCGTCCGACCTGCTTGATGTCGCCGGTCCCTGCGATGCCGATGACGAGCGTGGCGAAGATCAGCGGCGCGATGATCGACTTGATCAGGTTCAGAAAAAGCATCGAAAGGGGCCGTAGCGCCTGACCCCAATCCGGCCAGAGCCAGCCGACGAGCACACCGATAGCCAGACCGATGAAGATCTTCTGCGTGAGGGAAACTTTCGGAAGTGCCATGTGCGGGGAAGTGTAGGTGACGAGCGGCGTGAGTACAACGACGAATGGTCCGCTGCGTTTCGACGACCCGAAATGTTCAATGTTTCGTGTTGGATGCTGCGTGTTGAATGAGCCCGGCATTAACCGCATGCAACATTCGACATTCAAAAACGCTGGCGAGTTCTTCTGATCGCAGCCGGCACCGGATGGATTCAACATCCAACACTCAACATTCACCATTCAACGTTTCGCATCGAACCGCACGCCGATCGCACCACCGAACATTGGCCCACTCGCTGCATCCCCGCCCTCCGGTTTTTCAAGGAGGGTACGCATGACCTTGCCTCCCTGTTATCAGCCGCCGGATGACGATCCGGACGAGACGAATGATTCGCCATCGGATCCGAGCAGGCGCTCCTTCTTGATCAGTTCGGCGACGGTGACGGCGACGCTGCTCGTCGCTCCTGCGTTCGCCAAACCCGCCACGCACGCGGACGCGATCGCCGATCCGAACGCCATTCCCGTCGCGCTCAACGTCAACGGGCGCGTTCACGAGCTTCGTCTCGATCCGCGAACGACGCTGCTCGATGCGCTTCGCGAACATCTCAACCTCACCGGCACAAAGAAAGGTTGCGATCAGGGAGCGTGCGGCGCGTGTACGGTGCTCGTCGACGGGCGCCGCATCAACTCCTGCCTCACGCTCGCGGTCATGCACAGCGGCCGGAAGATCACGACGATCGAAGGGATCGCTACGAACGAACGGCTCCATCCGGTGCAGGCCGCGTTCATCCGCAACGACGGTTTTCAATGCGGCTACTGCACCTCGGGACAGATTTGTTCCGCCGTCGCCGTGATTCAGGAAGGACATACGCGCAACGACGATGAGATCCGCGAGTGGATGAGCGGCAACATCTGCCGCTGCGGCGCCTACGAAGGAATCGTCGCCGCCGTTCGCGAAGCGGCGGGGAGGCGGGCATGAATCCATTCGATTACGTTCGCGCGCGCGAAGTCTCCGGTGCGATTTCGTCCGGCTCGCGCGCTGATGCGAAGTTCATCGCTGGCGGAACCAACCTCGTCGACCTGATGAAATGCGGCGTCGAGCGGCCCGCGCATCTCGTCGACGTCAATGATCTGAAGCTCTCCGGCATCGAGCGCGTCAGCGGCGGAATTCGCATCGGCGCCATGGCCCGGATGAGCGATGTTGCCCGCCATCCGCTCGTGCTCCAAAGTGCTCCCGCGGTTTCGCAGGCGTTGCTGGCCAGCGCGTCGCCGCAGTTGCGCAACGCGGCGTCGATCGGCGGCAATCTGATGCAGCGCACTCGTTGCGCATATTTTCGCGAGCTGACGTTCGCGCCGTGCAACAAACGAAATCCAGGCAGCGGATGTGCGGCCATCGATGGCGAGAACCGCATGCACGCAGTCCTCGGCGGCTCGGATTCCTGTATCGCCACGCATCCGTCCGATCTGGCTGTTGCCGTTGCTGCGCTCGACGCCGTCCTCACGCTTCACGGTCCGCACGGCGACCGTCATGTCGCCGCGGCCGACTTTCACTTGCTGCCGGGAACGACGCCGCAAACCGAGCACGATCTCAAACACGGTGAGCTGATCACATCCGTCTTCATCCCCGACGCGCCGCACACGAAGCGCTCGGCGTATCTCAAAATCCGCGATCGGTCCGCGTACGAATTCGCGCTCGCCTCAGCCGCCGTCGGTCTCGAGATCAGTGGCGGCACCATCCACTCCGCGCGCATCGCACTCGGCGGCGTGGCCACGAAACCGTGGCGGGCAAAGTTCGCCGAGGCGGCGTTGGTGGGGAAACAGCCATCGAAGGAAGTGTTTCGCGATGCCGCCGAAGCGGAAATGAAATCCGCGATTCCGCACGGACAGAACGCGTACAAGATCGAGCTCGCGAAACGGACGCTCGTGCGCGCACTCAGCGACCTTGCGGGAGGTGCGGCGTGATTCCGAACATCGGCAAGCCACTCGATCGCGTCGACGGACGGCAGAAAGTCACCGGCGGCGCGCGCTACGCCACCGAGAACAAGCTCGATCGCGTCACGTACGCCGCACTGGTGGATAGCACGATTCCGGCGGGAACGATCAAGTCGATCGATGTTGCCGCGGCGAAGAAAGCGCCCGGCGTTCTCGCCGTCATCTCGCATCTCAACGCGCCGAAGCTCAATCCGCCGCCACCGCCGAAGCCGGGCGGCGGCGGCGAGCAGTCCAGCAGCCTCACCGAATCGAAGTACCTCCCCTTCTCCGACGGCACCATTCACTACCTCGGCCAACGAATCGCCGTCGTCGTCGCCGACACGCTCGAGCACGCGATGCACGGCGCTGAGCTCGTGCGGGTCACGTATGACGCCGCGCCGGCGCGCACGGACATCGAGAAGTATCGCGGCGAAGCCAAAGATCGATCGCAGCAGCAGCCGAGCGCATTCACGAAAGGCGATGCCGATGCCGCGCTGGCCGGTGCCGCCGTCAAGATCGATCAGATTTATCGCACGCCGCACGAGCATCACAATCCGATGGAGGCGCACGGCCTGATCGCGGCGTGGGATGGCGATCACCTCACGCTGCACGACTCGTCGCAGAACATCTTCGCCGTGCAGCGGACGTTCGCGACGCTGTTCGGCATCCCGAAAGAAAACGTGCACGTGCTCTCGCCCTTCGTCGGCGGCGCGTTCGGAAGCAAAGGCGGCGTCTGGCCGCACGTCGTCATCACGGCGATGGCGGCGCGCGTCGTTGGCAGGCCCGTGAAACTGACCGTCACGCGCAAGCAACTCTTCTTCGCCAACGGTCATCGTCCGCAGACCGAACAGCGCGTCGCGCTCGGCGCCGGCTCCGACGGTAAACTCGTCTCGATCATTCACGAAGGTTTCGGGCAGGGCAACGAAGTCTGCTCGTTCGTCGAAGGATTCACCGCGCCGACGCGCGTCATCTACGCGTCGCCGAACATGCGCGGCTTCCATCACGTCGTCGATCTCAATCTTCCGTCCGGCACGTACATGCGCGGTCCCGGCGACAGCACGGGCATGTTTGCGCTCGACTCGGCGATGGACGAGATGGCCTACGCGCTGAAGATCGATCCGCTGCAGTTCCGCTTGATCAATCACGCCGATCAAGACCCGATGTCGGGCAAGCCGTGGTCGAGCAAATCGCTCAAAGAATGTTACGCGCGCGCTTCCGAACGTTTCGGCTGGTCGCGGCGAACGCCCGAGCCGCGCTCGATGCGCGACGGCCGCAACCTCATCGGCTGGGGCATGGCCAGCGCCAACCGTCCCGCGCACCGCGCGCCCTGCTCCGCGCGTGCGCTCATGCGCGCCGACGGCACCGTCACCGTGAGCTGCGGCTCCCACGAAATGGGGATGGGAACGGCGACCGTGATGTCGCAGCTCGCCGCCGAAACACTCGGTATTCCCGCCGAGCGCGTCCGCTTCGAATACGGCGACACGAAGCTGCCCACCGCGCCGATCTCCGCCGGATCGCTGACTGCCGCCAGCGTCGGCTCCGCAGTCTTCGGCGCGGCCTCGGAATTGAAGCGGAAACTTGGCGAACTTGCCGGCACCGACCCCGCCTCGCTCGATCCCAACAACTACACGGCCATCCTGCGGCAGCACTATCTCGATCACATCGACGCGCAGTTCGACGCCAAACCGCCGATGGAAGATCCCTACTCGTCGCACGCGTTCGGCGCGCATTTCGTCGAGGTGGCCATCGACGAAGACATCCCCGTCGTCCGCGTCCGCCGCATCGTCAGCGCCTTCGCCGCCGGCAAAATCCTGAACGAGAAAACCGCACGCAGCCAGTGTTACGGAGGCATCGTCTGGGGCATCGGCCAGGCGCTGCTCGAGCAGACGCATCTCGACACGAAACTCGGCGCCTTCACGAACGTGAATTTCGCCGAGTACTTGGTTCCCGTGAACCCGGACATCCAATCGATCGACGTGATCCTCGTCGAAGAGAACGACCCCCACATCAACCCCATCGGCGTCAAAGGCATCGGCGAAGTCAGCATCGTCGGCGTCGTTCCCGCGATCGCAAACGCCGTCTTTCACGCGACGGGAAAACGCGTGCGCGACTTGCCGATCACTGTCGAGAAACTGCTCTGAAAAAACATTTCACGCGGAGACGCGGGGAACACGGAGGTTTTTTCTCCGCATCTCCGCGCCTCCGCGTGAAAAGGTTTTACGCCGTCGCCCCACCGCACGAGCTTCCCGCTCCTGCCGTGCATCCGAAGCAGTGGCGCCTCGTGACGATGCGGCGGTTTTGCCACTTGGCGAAATCGAATTCGGTGACGTGCATCGCGGCATCATCCGGCAGCGCATCGAGATCGAGCATCTGGTTGAAATCGCAGTCGTAGAGACGGCCGTCCCACGAAATCGAGATCGTGTTGCGGCACATCAGGCCGTTGATCGCGGCGGGATTGAACGACTTCGCAAGCCGCTCCATGTACGGATCGAGATTCTCGCTATCGACGAGCCACTCCAGAAACCGCGAGATCGGCATGTTGTTGAGCGTGAAGAGGCGATCGAACGTGATCGCGAAGTTGCGCTGCAGGCCATCTTTCCACTCGTTCTCAATGCTGGCCTGATTCGCGGAGAGGAACGCGCCCGCGGGATTGCTCATCAGCGTCAATCGCCGGCGCGGATCGCCCATGCCGTAGCCGGCTTCGTTCAGAAGATGGAGCGCTTCGATCGATTTGTCGAACGCGCCGTCGCCGCGCTGCGCATCGGTGTTGCGCTTCCGATAGTGCGGCAGCGACGCCACGATCTCCACGCCGCGCTCGCCGAGCCATTCGATCAGTCCCTTGTTGCGCGGCAGCAGGAGCACCGACAGGTTGCATCGGTCGATCACATGCTTTCCGCGCCGCACCGATTCCTCGACGACGTAACGAAAATGCGGATGCAGCTCCGGCGCGCCGCCGGTGAGATCGACCGTATGCGCCGTCGTCTGATCGAGCGCGCGCAAACACGCCTCGATCGTGTCGAGGCTCATCATCGCGTCGGTGCGGTCGGGCCCTGCATCGACGTGGCAGTGACGGCAGGTCATGTTGCAAAGCTTGCCGAGGTTGATTTGAAAGATTTCGAGCGGGGCGGGATGGAGACCGGCGAAACCGGCAGCGGCGATGGACTGCTCGAAGTCGAGCGGCTGACCTTCGATCACGACATCAGCAAGTTGACGCAATTGTTCCGCGGGCGCCGCAAGTGTCGAATGCCGCGCACGCAGCGACTGCGCCGCACGCGGACCATCGATCGATAATGCGGCCACCACTTCTTCAGTTGATCCTTTCACTCTTCACTCTTCCTACTTCACTCTTCGATCACATCCCTGCTTTCTTCGCGTGTTCTTTCATCTGCATCCCATGAACAAGCGACGCTCCTCCGCGGATTGCACACGCCACATGCACGGCCTCAGTCATCTGCTCGAGGTCGGCACCTTTCTCCAGACTCGTGGTCGTGTAGGCGTCGATGCAGTAGGGACATTGCACCGCATGCGCGACCGCCAGAGCGATCAGCGCTTTCTCGCGCTCCGTCAGCGCGCCCGCCGCGAAGACGGCGTTGTAGTAGTCGAAGAATTTTTTGGCGAGATCGGGCGCGCCCTCCGCGATGTCGCCAAACGCGCCAAGATGTTTCGGTTCGTAGTAATGCTCGGACATGGTGGTGTTCTCCTTCGTGCTCGGGAGTCTATGACGGGTTCAGTGGGTCGGCCGGTTGCCGGGTTGCTGGGTTCTGGGTTTCCGGGTTACTGGGTTACTGGGTTGCCGGGTTACTGGGTTACTGGGTTGCCGGGTTACTGGGTTGCCGGGTTGCCGGGTTTGCGGGGTTTGCCGGGT
>DATAMS010000382.1:0-2551 GCA_036260495.1 Thermoanaerobaculia bacterium | reverse complement strand
CCAGCGGAAGCGGATGGCGGGTGGGGACGCCGCCGTACGCAAAGCCGACGTCGGTGTGACAAAGCCCGCAGCCCGCCACTTCGACGACGACTTGATCATCGCCAGGCTCCAGCGCCGGCATCGCGAATTCGGAAAAAACTCTCGGAGCGTTCAACCGCAGCCCAATTGCGCCATCGATCCGTGCCATATCCACTCCTCCAGCCTGGCTTCGGATCGTAAATTGGCCCCGCACGCGAGCCGGTGACGACTGGCACCGGTCGCGGTGATGGGGATGGCTTTTGGGGTTGCTGAGTTGCGAGGTTGCGCGTAGTTGCAGGAGATCATCGAAGAGATGTTCGAAGTCGGAATCATCGTTGACTCTATCGATCACCTCAGCGACCGCGAGCTCTATCGGTATCTTGCCGGCGACGTGCTTCTTGTCGAGACGATGCTCTCAACGTCGGTTGGCGGTCATTGGCATATCAGTGCCATCGGCGGCGGGAGCGACGAGGACAATCAGATCTATCTTCGCTACTACGCGGACGATGAGGATCGCGAGCAATGGCGTCGCGAATTCGGCGAGCCGATACCTCCGAAGGAAGAACCTCCGTACGGCCGCAACCGATTTCCGATCGCGCAAGCGTGAGACCGTTGTCCTTCGAGCCCGTCGAAGTGGTTAAATCGAATCGACAACGGTCCATTGATTCATGGAAGAGACACTGCCAAGCCAGGATCAAGCTTTCGCCGAGAGGCGCCATGCCCTGGCGCTTGCGCTGGTGCTCCTTTTCGCTGCGGCGATCCGGATCTACTGGAACGACGTCGAGCACTTCTTTCCGCGTTCGGACGAAGGACTCTATCTCTACGAAACGCGCGTGCTCGTTGAAGGGGGCATCGCGGCTTATCCCGGGATGGTCGATGCCTACCTCGCCAATCCGGCGCGATGGCTTTATCCCCCGCCGCTTCGGTGGGGTTACCTCGGCGCGGCCACGCTGCTCTGCCGGCTGACCGGCGAGATCAGTTTTCGGATGCTGGCCACGCTGTCGGCCATCGCCGGGATGTTGTCGGTCTTGCTGACGTATCTCATCGGCGCCGAGGTCATCGACAGGACGGGGGCGGTCCTCGCGGCTGCGTTGATGGCAACGTCGCCGCTGCAATTGGCGTTGGGCCGGCGCGCGCTTGCCGACGAGCTTTTCTGTCTGATGTTTCTCGTCACGATCTTCACGTCGCTCCGTTATCTACGCGCGGACCGGCCGCGGGAACGGGCGGCGTGGCTGATCGGATGGGTGGCCGCGGCGACGTTGACGTTTGCGGTCAAAGAGCTGTTCCTGATGGTGTATCCGCTGGTGTTGCTGTTCTGGTGGCTGCGCGCAGGACGACGTCTGACGCTGGGCAACATCGTGATCTGGATGCTGCCGCCGCTGCTGTTTGCCGCGGTGTTCTCTCTGCTCTCGCGCAGCATGACTAAGTTTTTTCAGATCGCGAAGATCCTTACCTCGGCGATGGATGCGTCGTACGTGCATCAGTTTCAGAGCGGTCCGCCGCATCGGATAGTGATCGATTTTCTGGCGATCGCGCCCATCGTGACCGTCGCGGCGACGGTCGCTGCGGCCTTCCTGCTGCTCCGGCGTGCGGCAAACGACAAACCGGAGTGGCATCTACTCCTTCTGCTCTTGGCCATCGCGGTTGCGCACGCAATCCTGCCTTCGAAGAACCTGCGATACATAGTCGAAGCCGATCCGCTCGCGCGCATCCTGGCGGCGTCGCTCTTCTGGCGGGAGATTCGGAGCCGAGGATGGGGGACGATCGCGGCGGTGACGGGTGTGGCCATCAACGGTGCCGTCGAGTTGATGATCTTTGTGACGATCTTCGTTCGATTCGACGTCTACGATCCGGTGACGGACGCATTGCTGCGGGCGTTGGGGATGCTGCCGCGATGACTCGTTTGAACGACAGAGACCGGTTTCACGCGGAGCCGCGGAGATGCGGAGGGCCACTCTGCGGACTCCGCGTCTCCGCGTGAAATGCTTTTGACTCTTAGTCCGGTGAGATGATTGCATCCGTGATCGGAACCAGCGGGCGATGACACCACTGCTCTTCGTTCTCGTTGTCGCCGCAATCTCGTTCGGGGCGGGATTTCTCGGGTCGCTGCTCGGACTCGGCGGCGGGATGATCGTCGTTCCCGCGCTCACACTCCTGCTGCACATCGACATCCGGCTGGCCATCGGCGCGTCGATCATTTCCGTGATCGCGACGTCGAGCGGCGCGGCGGCGGCGTATGTGCGCGACCGTCTGGCGAATCTGCGCGTGGCCATGTTCCTGGAGCTCGGCACGACCTCGGGCGCGATCACCGGTGCGTGGATCGCCGGACTTCTTCATCCACGCTGGCTCTACATCCTCTTCGGCTCGATCCTCGGCTACTCGGCGCTGGCGATGTTGCGCAGAAAGCGCGCGGCAAAGCATCTTCCGCACGCGCCGAGCGCACTCGCGCATCGCCTCAACCTCGGTGGTTCGTACTTCGACGATGCCCGCCGCGAGGAGATCGTGTACGAGCCGGCGCGTCCGATGATTGGAC
>DATAMS010000352.1:0-8958 GCA_036260495.1 Thermoanaerobaculia bacterium | reverse complement strand
CAACCCTTCCCACAAGTCCCAGCTCCTCGGGCGTTTCAACAAAGCGACGAAGGAACACGTCGAGCAGGCGCTCGATGCCGCATGGAAAGCGTTCGAATCGTGGAAGCGCGAGCCGCTCGAAGTCCGGGCCGGGCTGCTCGTCAGGGCCGCGGCGTTGATGCGGCAGCGCAAGCACGAGTTCTCGGCGACGATGGTTTACGAAGTCGGCAAGACTTGGCCCGAGGCCGATGCCGATACCGCCGAGGCGATCGACTTTCTCGAGTTCTACGCGCGGGAAGCGTATCGCTGGGGCGGCGAACATCCGATCACGAAGATCGAGTCCGAGGACAACGCCCTCGTCTATGTCCCTCTAGGCGTCGGCGGCGTGATTCCTCCCTGGAACTTTCCTCTCGCCATCATGGCCGGCATGACTACCGCGGCTGTCGCCACCGGCAACTGCGTCATCCTCAAACCTTCGTCGGATGCGCCGTGGATTGCGTGGCGTTTCTTCGCGCTGCTCGAGGAAGCGGGCATGCCGGCCGGCGTCGTCAACTTCCTCAGCGGTTCCGGCGCAGAAGTCGGCGACCCCCTGGTCATGAGTCCGCGCCTTCGTTTCATCTCGTTTACCGGCTCGAAAGAAGTCGGACTGCACATCAACGAAGAGGCTGCGAAATCGCGTCCCGGTCAGGTCTGGATCAAGCGCGTCGTCGCGGAGATGGGCGGCAAAGACGCGATCATCGTCGATCGCGATTGGAAGAATCTCGATGAGGCCGCGACCGCCGTCGTCGCCTCGGCATTCGGATTCCAGGGCCAGAAATGCTCTGCCTGTTCGCGGCTCATCGTCGACGACGCCATCTACGACGCGTTCGTGCCGATGGTCGTCGAGAAGACGAAAGCGTTGCGAATCGGACCACCCGAGGATGCGGAGTCGCAGGTCGGTCCGGTCGTGAATGAGCCGGCGATGCGGAAGATCAAGCAGTTCATCGAGAAGGGCAAGAGCGAGGGCGGCAAGCTGCTCGCCGGCGGCAATCTGCGCGAAGGCGAAGGCTTCTACATCGAGCCGACCGTCATCGGCGACGTCGCGCCGGACGCCACGATCTCGCAGGAAGAAATCTTCGGGCCGGTGCTGGCCGTGACGCGCGCTAAGGATTTCGACGACGCGCTCCGCATCGCCAACAACACGCAATACGGCTTGACCGGCGCGGTCTTCACGGACGACGAATCGAAACTCGATCGTGCCCGCGAAGAGTTCTTCGTCGGCAATCTCTATCTCAATCGCAAATGCACCGGCGCGCTCGTCGGCGTGCATCCATTCGGCGGCTTCAACATGTCCGGCACCGATTCCAAAGCCGGCGGCCGCGACTACCTCGGCCTCTTCCTGCAAGCGAAAGCAATCTCGCGCAAAGTGGGGAAACAGCCGCGCGTGGTGGCCGAGGCCGAAGCGTTCTGATTCGTGAACCACTCACGCGAAGACGCGAAGACGCGAAGGCGCGAAATATCAACTCAAAGCTCTTCGCGTCTTCGCGCCTTCGCGTGAGTGATGGTTGATCAGAACCCGATGCTTACCTTCGCTGCGTAGCTGCGCACTTCCGCTTGCGTCACTTCGATGACGAGCTTCGGCACGAGCAGCGAGAGGCGAACGCCCGCCGTGTAGCGATTGAAGCTGCTCTTGTCGAACAGTGTGAACGGTGACGGTGCGAGCACGCCCGCACGTATGGCGCCGCGGGCGTCGATGCGCATGCGTCCGACCGCCGCGAACGGCGTGATCGGACCGAAACCTTTGCTGAGGAAGACCTCCGCGCCGTAGGTCTTCTCGCGAAAGTCCTCGATGCCGGTGAGCGTCGAATAGGAAACGCGCAGGGCCAGTTCCGGCTTGAGCACGCCGCCGCGCAGAAGGGGCGTATCGAGCGCGCCGCCCCACGTCTTGATGCCGCTGTTTGAGATCTTCGCGTATGTCCCGGAGATCGTTCCAAAGCCGAAGCCTTTCGAGACCACGAGGCGCGGAACTCCGACATAACCGTGCGTCGTGAAGCTGCTGTTCGCCGGCACCGCAGCGCGCCAGTACGCGGCTTTTTCATCGACCGGAACGACCGTCGCGGCGACGCCGGCATCGAAGCCGAGGAGTCCGCTGGTGCGCGCGGGCTGCACGGGATCGGCGAAGATCGCCTGGCCGACGATGCGCGAGAACTGGCTGAAGCTCGCCTGCGTGACGAGATTCGGATCGAACTTCACATCCTGCGCGAGCGCCGGCAGCGACACCGCCAGCGCAATCAGAAAAGCTGCGAAATGTATTCGTTGCTCAGCAGGAAACCGGAAGGGGTGAAGGCCACTCGTGCTCCCACCCGCCGCAACCACCCGTCGCTCAAGCCGCGCTCCATCCATTCGATCCCTCCCACCCCACAGAGTCGTACGACGTCGTCATAGTGTATCCCTCCGGCTTGCCGGAGTCCTAGAAAGATGGTCTCGCGGCGAACTTCGCCGTCGCCGAGGATCTCGGCGAAAACAGGATCACGGGCTCCGTCGATGTAGTGATGAATGTCGCGAGTGTTGGCGAAGCGCCGGTCGCCGAGGAAGGAATGCGCGCCGATGCCGAACCCAAGGTACTCCTCGCGTCGCCAGTAGCGGAGGTTGTGGCGGCACTCTTCGCCAGGCTTGGCGAAGTTGCTGATCTCGTATTGCGCAAGACCGGCCTTCGCAAAACGTTCGATCGCGTCGGTGTAAAGCGTCGCGACGAGATCGTCGTCGGGCAACGACACGCGCCCGCCTTCGACTTGGCGGATCAGCGCGGTCCCTTCTTCGAGGTCGAGGATGTAGAGCGAGATGTGACCGGCGCCAGTGGCGATGGCGGTCTCGATTGTTTCGCCGAAACTCGCGGCAGTCTGACCCGGCAATCCAAGAATGAGATCGAGGCTGGTGCGGATGCCGGACTCGGTCGCGAGACGCACGCCTTCGAGCGCCTGCGCGCGCCCATGCACGCGCCCGAGCGGACGAAGCTCAGCATCATGAAACGACTGCACGCCGATGCTGAGCCGGTTGACGCCGAGGGTGCGCCAGAATGCGATCGCATCCTCGGTCACATCCTCCGGATTCGCTTCGAGCGAAAACTCGACGCCGTCGTCAATCGCGAAACGTTCGTGAAGCCGCGCGACAACGCGAGCGAGATTCTCGCGCGACGTGCGCGAAGGCGTTCCGCCGCCAAGAAACACGCTATCGGCCGCGCCACCTCCTCGGGCCTCAATCTCCGCAATCAGCGCATCGCAGTAACGATCCTGCAGCGCAATGTCCGTCGAGACGGCAAACGGACAGTACGTGCAGTGAACGCGGCAGAAGGGGAGATGGATGTAGAGGCCGAGGGGCATGGCTCTGAGCTTGAGGATGACCTTTGCGCACTTTGCAGAAAAAGACAACCACAGAGACACAGAGGACACAGAGAATTCTCTGTGATCTCTGTGCCTCTGTGGTGATCGGTTTTTCGAGTTGACGTCCAGCCCCTCGCTATAATCCCTCTCGATGTCCGAAGTAGAACCAGTTCCTACCCGCCGCGCCCGTCTGCTTTGGACGTTGCTTGGCGCGATGATCATCGTCGGGCTGGTGCCGCTTGTGGTCTCGCACTACTTCCTCATCAGCATCAACCGCGACTCGCTGGAGACGCTCGAGAAAAAATATCTAACGCGCTCGGCGGTCGGCATCGCCACCGACATTCAGAACCTGCTCGCCAACAACACGCAGCAACTAACGCAGATCGGCGGGAGCGTTCGGGCGATGAAAGGAGCGTTGCCGGCCGGGTCCGATCCGTTCATTTACGGCGAGCAGCGCGGCACGATCACCAATTACCTCACTCCCGACGGCGACCTGCTCGGGCTTCGCATTCTCAACCGCGAAGGGAAGGGCGCCAGCGCCACGCCCGCGCGTCTCGATGCGCCGGTTCGCCAGGAGCTCGATCTCGCGCTGCAGGCCGCCCTCACCGGTCAGGTTTACACCGGCACGTTTCAGTTCGTGACGGCGGCGAACCAGCCCGCGGTCATCATCGCGGTGCCGGTGATCGACGACGGCACGACCATCGGTACGGTCGAAGCGATCGTCAGTCTGCGGCGCATCGCCGAGCGAATCCGCGAAGAAGGCAAAGGCGATGTGACCGCGTTTCTCGTCGATCGCAACGGCCGCGTGCTGCTGCACAGCGAGGCGTCGGTCGAAGTGCAGCATCCCGATTTTTCCAATCTGAAAATCGTGCAGGAGTTTTCGAAAGCGCCGGTCCATCTGACGATTCCGTACGACGACAATCGCACCGGCGAGAGCGTGGCCATGCTCGGCACCGTCGCGCCGGTCGGCCACCCTGATTGGGGAGTCATCGTGCAGAAACCGGAACGGCTCGCGTACGCCTCGGTCTCGAAGATGGTGCGGGCCACGATCACCTGGATCTCGATCGCGCTGCTGGTGGCGATTCTCGCGGCGATTGTGTTCGCCGCCGGAATCGCCGGACCGGTCCGCGCGCTGGCGCAGCGCTCGCGCGAGATCGCCAACGGCAACTACCATCAGCGCATCGAGCTGAAGACGCGCAACGAGATCGGCGAGCTGGCTGACAATTTCAACTCGATGTCCGGCGCGATCGAGACCGCGATCGAACAACTGAAGAAAGCGGCGCACGAGAACCATCTTCTCTTCATCAATTCCGTGCGCATGCTGGCCGCGGCCATCGACGCCAAGGATCCGTACACCCGAGGACATTCGGAGCGCGTGGCGCGCTACTCGGTGGCGATCGGGAAAAACCTCAGCCTGGGCGAACAGGAGATGCGCAACCTTCGCATCAGCGCGCTGCTTCACGACGTCGGCAAGATCGGCATCGACGATCGCATCCTCCGCAAACCTGGCGCGCTCAGTGAAGACGAGTTCGAAGTGATGAAAGGACACCCCGCGAAAGGCGCGGCCATCATGAGCGGCGTCGCGCAACTCATCGACATCATTCCCGGCATGAAGTATCACCACGAGAAATGGAGCGGCGGCGGATATCCTGACGGCCTCACGGCTGATGAGATTCCGATGCAGGCGCGCATCGTGGCCATCGCCGATACATTCGACGCCATGACCACGAACCGGCCGTACCAGAAGGCGATGGAGATCAACTACGTCGTCGATAAGATCCGCAGCTTTGCCGGAACGCGCTTCGATCCGCACGTCGTGGAGGCGTTTGCGAACGCTGTCCAGCGCGGCGACATCACCATCGACGATCAAGTGCGGGGCGCGGCCTAGGTGCTGTTCGGCGACATTCTGCGCGACGTCCTGGAAGCGACGCACGGCGCGATCGGCGCGGTGTTTCTCGATTCCGAGGGGGAGAGCGTTGACGTGGTGACGGCGCGGCCGTTCGAGACCGACGATCATGACCTTCGCGTCATCGGCGCCTATGCCGGCATTTTCATGTCGAAACTGCGGCGCGTCGCGTACGCCACGGACGGCGGCGATGTGGCACGCTACAAGTTCGATTTCGCGGCCAGCAGGATCTTCTGCTGCAATCTGAACGAAGGCTATTACCTCGTGCTGATCGTCGATGCCACTGCCATCGAAGGGATCGTCTGGCAGCGCCTGAGTCAGTGCCGCGCCGCGTTGCTGCGGGAGATGTCATGACCGTTCGTTGGCTTGCTGCCTGCACAGATCGGAAGTCAACTTGAATCGCGCCGTCATCATCGTTTTGATCGCTTCGTTCGTGAGCTGCCGCGGCGGCTCGCAACCTGCGAAGGCGCAACCGCAGACGAAAGCGGAGATGCGCACGATCGATTCGGGAAACGTCCAGCCGGCCACGATCGACGCGCCGCCGGTGCTGACCGACGAAGCGCCGCCGCCAAAGACCGCCACGAATCTCGCCCAGGCCGACGCTCCGCCGCCGCCAACGCCGCAGGACGAAGCGCTGCGCGCCGCGCTCCCGTTCGCGCCCGCGATCGCGATGGACGCCGTCGATGGCAGCAAGATCTCGATCCGCGCTTCGACGCCGACGGTCGAGTACAAAAACAAGCTCTACTATTTTTCATCCGACGATCACAAACGAACGTTCCTCGCCAATCCGGAGCAATACACGAAAGGGCTGTTCTCGCATTTGTGATTTGCGGGGGTCGCGGTTCGCGCGAAAGCAAACGTAGGTCGGACTCTCCAGTCCGACTCTTTTTCGGTGAATGCGTCGGACTAGAGAGTCCGACCTACGTTTCCACTGCCGGACTTTCTGCTACCCTCGCGTCGTTTCCCGCCGCGAGTGGCCCCGTAGCTCAGGTGGATAGAGCAGCGGTTTCCTAAACCGTTTGTCGGGCGTTCGAGTCGCCCCGGGGCCACCAGAATCCTTCTCCGGGGGTCGCGTTTCGGGGGTCGGGAGTCGGAGCAAGGCGTCGCGATGTTTCGATGCGTACCTCCGACTCCCGACCCCCGAAACGCGCCCCCCGCTTCTGGCGTCGATCTCGCACTGAGTGATTCGCAGTTTTGGAAGCGATTTCCTCAGGGAGTGTGCGATTGAATCCGTCAATGAAATTGCTCAGCCGAGGTCTTCTCGTGCTGAGTTTGGTCCTCGGCGTTTCGCTTTCCGCGCAGACAAATCCAACGCAGCAGCCGAGGAAGTGTCACTGGTGGCAGTTCGGCCGATGCGATGAGGTGGAGGGCATCGAAGGATTGCCGCCCGTTGCTCCGCGGACCGGAATGGTGATCACGGTCGACGTCTCCACCAACAGCCTCTATCTCTTCAACGACGGCCAGCTCGTCGAGAAATCGCCCGCGGCGACGGGAACCGAAAAACTCCTGAAGCACCGCGGACGCGTCTGGCTTTTTCGTACGCCGCAGGGACATATGAACGTGCTGCGCAAGATCGTCGATCCGATCTGGCGAAAGCCGGATTGGGCTTTCGTTGAAGCAGGGGAGCCGATCCCACCTCGCGATTCACCGAAGCGCAATGTCCGCGGCCACCTTGGCAAATACGCCCTCGACCTCGGCGACGGAATCCTGATCCACGGTACCGACGAGGCGAGATCGATCGGCCGCCGAGCCTCGCACGGCTGCATCCGCCTTCCCGACGAGATGCTCAAGTTCCTGTACCAGACCGTCCCCGTGGGCACCGACGTTTTCATCTTCGAAAGCCAGATGCGACAGGCGTCGGTGGAGCGGCATAGCGATTTGGATTGAGGGGGGGGTGGGGTGTCGGGGGTGGGGGGTGGGAGCGCTGTCTCACGCGAACGATCGCTGCGAGCCGGCGCGGCGGCGTTGGGTCGTTTCCGGCGCGGACCGTAGCGCGGTCGCGTTTTTCGGCTGAGAATCGCGTTCATCGGGGCGTGTTGTCGTGTTTTCCGGCTGAAAGTCGCGTTCATCCGGCCTGTTGTCGCGTTTTATCGGCTGAAAATCGCGTTTATCCGGCGTGTTGTCGTGTTTTCCGGTGAAAGTCGCGTTCATCCGGCCTGTTGTCGCGTTTTATCGGCTGAAAATCGCGTTTATCCGGCGCGTTGCCGCGAGTTTTTCCCAGATTAAAACTAGCCTGCCCTTTTTCCACCGCGTGCTGGAACTCCGCGCAGAATGCCGGAGATGCTGAGATCCTCGTCGATGCGAGGCCAGTGGATACCCTCGTCGTCTCCGATGAGCTCCCACTCATTGCGCTCCTCGATCGAGGCGTGCAGCAGTCGCGGGTACCACGCAAGAGGCGCGGACAGTCTCCGGCCGTCCACCAGACTCACGATGAGCTCGTCCTCGGTAACAGTCACATCAGACGCCGCGGGTTCCGTCTCAACTGCCAAGATGCTCATTCCACGCTTCCTTGAATTCCGTTTCGTGCTCCCCAACTAGACGCTCAGTGAATGGAAGGGGTCAGACCCGAAGTGGAAGTGACGGAAGATGCCATCGCCAGGAGGTTCGGACAATTTTCGTCACTTCCACTTCGGGTCTGACCCCTTCCCCGAACCGTTTTGCACTCCTCGGAGCAAAGGAGTGCGAGCGTCTCGCTCGCGGCCATCGGGCGTCCCGCCCGATGGTGGTCCCGCGCGCACAGCCAACTATTCAAACAGTTCGGTGGTCGAGGGTCTCCCGATCTACCGTTTCTTGACGCGGGCAGCGACGACACAGGAAGGCGACCGATCCGGAAGCCAAATCCGAGATCGCGGCGCCCCCACACGCTTTGCAAGTCGCATTGAACGACAGTCCCGATTTTATCGGCGCCGTTGGTTCGGGTCCTTTGCCGTAAGCTCGGTGACTGTACGTGTATTGCCATGACCCTTTGAAAAACTCCGACTCGAACGCTGGCATCTTGTCCTCCAAAAGCAATCAACTCCAGCAACCCAGCAACTCGGCACCCCGGCCCCTACTTCTTCCGCGCATACAACGTCGAAGGACTGATCTTCAACAGCCTCGCAGCCTTACGCACATTTCCCCCCGCGGCATCGACGGAAGCGGTTACGTAATCTGCGACGACATCTTCAAGCGGGCGAATCTCCCAATCGGCCGCCGGCAGGCCGCTGGCTTTGGTTGCGATCGCGGTCTGGTCTGATTCGAGAAGGAGATCCTCGCTGCGGATTTCCTTCGCGGTCATCGTCAGCATGGCGCGCTCGAGGACGTTGCGGAGCTCGCGGACGTTGCCGGGCCAGGCGTAGCTCTCTAATTTTTTCAGCGCACGCGGACTGACGGGCGGCGCGGGGCGGCCCATCTCTTTTGACAGCGGACGAAGGATCACGTCGACGAGCAGCGGGATGTCTTCGAGGCGCTCGCGAAGAGGCGGCATGCGCACGCGCACCACGTTAAGTCGATAAAAAAGATCGCCGCGGAAACGGCCTGTGCCGACGTCTTTGGCGAGATCGCGATTGGTCGCGGCCACTAACCGGAAGTTGGCGGTCAGGTCGCGGATCCCGCCGACGCGGCGGAATCGTTTTTCTTCGATCGCCTTCAGCAGGCGAGCCTGGACCGAAACATCCATGTCGCCAATCTCATCGAGGAACAACGTTCCGTCGGACGCGATCTCGAACAGCCCCG
>DATAMS010000285.1:0-6098 GCA_036260495.1 Thermoanaerobaculia bacterium | reverse complement strand
CCTCGAGCGTTTCAAGCGCGAGATCCGGCTGGCCCGCAAGATCACGCATCGCAACGTACTCCGCACCTACGACTACGGCGAGGCGGAAGGCGTCTACTTCATCTCGATGGAGTTCGTCCGCGGCTACACGCTGGCGGAACTGCTCGAAGAAGCGGAAGCGCATCAGATGGCCACGCGCGTGGCGATGGGCATCGGCCGGCAGATCTGCCGCGGACTCGAAGCCGCTCACGAACAGGGGATCATTCATCGCGACATCAAACCGCAGAACGTTCTCATCGATCACAAGGGCGAGGTCAAGCTCATGGACTTCGGCATCGCGCGCATGGCCGAGGCTCAGGAAGGAATGACGCAGGCAGGATTGATCGTCGGCACGCCGCACTACATGAGCCCCGAGCAGGTGCAGGGCAAACAGCTCGATCCGCGCAGCGACGTCTATTCGATGGGCGTCATGCTCTACGAGATGCTGGCCGGACAGAAGCCGTTCCTGTCATCGTCGCTGACCGGAGTACTGACCGCCCACATCACGGAGATGGCCAGACCTCCAATCGAGCTGCGCCCCGAGATCGGCCGCGCCGTGAACGCGATCGTCATGCGCTGCCTGGCGAAAGATCCGAAAGCTCGCTACGCCACGGCAGGAGAGCTGCTCCACGATCTCGACTCGGTGCAGATGCAGTCGCGGTCGGTGGCGGCGTAGGAAGGCTCATCACTTCCAGATCGCGTCGAGCAGGGGCGCTTTCATGTAGAACATGCCCGTCTTCAGCGCCTCGTCTTCTCCGTCGCTGTTCCAGGTAACGTTCTTCAGCCGGACGAGTGGAACCTTTTTGTACCGGCGGAAGTTGAGCTCGACGTAGAGGGGCATCCCGCGAATAGCCGTGATCGCCGCCGCGGTGGCGGGCGAAATGCCGCGCACGAACTCCGTGATGACCGCGCGGAGTTGCGGGTTTTCGGGGATCGTGTCCGTCGTCCAGACATCGATCCAGGCTTCGGGTCCGTACGACAGGCGATGACGGTGGGCGGGTATGCCCTTTACGTTTCCGTTCAGCAGCGTGATGCTGCGAGGAGCTGCGTTCTCGACGCCGCTTGTCGATAGTTTGCGCAACGTGGGGCCGATCTGCGTCACCGGAACCTCGGTGTACATCCGCCCGAGTGGGTTCTCGACGGTGACCGCGCTCGCTCCGTTGCGCGTGAAGCCGCTGAGCCAGAACGTTTCCGCGCGGAATCCGGCGGGATAGACATGGAGAGTGACCGTTCCGAACTTGCCGAGATAGGGAAAGGGCGACGCCGGATTCGCTTCGATCTCCAGGTGATACGCCGTTGGAGGCGCAGCGGAGAGACTTCCGGCGAAGGCGCAGAGAAGGATCAATCGTTTCAACATACAAAAAGGGCGGCCGATGAAGGCCGCCCTGCATTCTATGCGGATAAAGGTCAGAACGTGGAGTCGAGGAACGGACGGAGCTTCTTCGAGCGCGACGGGTGCCGCAACTTGCGAAGCGCTTTCGATTCGATCTGGCGGATCCGTTCGCGGGTGACGTTGAACGAGCGGCCCACTTCTTCGAGTGTGTGTTCGGAGCCGTCGCCGACGCCGAAGCGCATCTTGAGCACCTGCTCCTCACGCGGCGTGAGTGTGCGCAGGACTTTGCCGGTCTGTTCCTTGAGATTCGCGACGATGACGTGATCGATCGGGGAGATGACGCCGCGGTCCTCGATGAAATCGCCGAGGTGCGAATCTTCCTCTTCGCCGATCGGGGTTTCGAGCGAGATCGGCTCCTGCGCGATCTTCATGATCTTGCGCACCTTGGCCACCGGCATATCCATACGATCCGCAATCTCCTCGGCCTGCGGCTCGCGGCCGAGCTCCTGCACGAGCGCGCGCGACGTGCGCGTGAGCTTGTTGATCGTCTCGATCATGTGAACCGGAATGCGGATCGTGCGTGCCTGATCGGCAATCGCGCGAGTGATGGCCTGACGAATCCACCACGTTGCGTAGGTCGAGAACTTGTAGCCGCGGCGGTACTCGAACTTCTCGACAGCCTTCATCAGGCCGATGTTCCCTTCCTGAATAAGGTCGAGGAACTGCAGGCCGCGATTCGTGTACTTCTTGGCGATCGATACGACGAGGCGGAGGTTGGCGACGATCAGCTCCTGCTTGGCCTGATCGGCTTCTTCCTCGCCGGCGCGGATCTCGCGGATCGTGCGGCGCAGATCATCGTGCGCCGTCCCGTAGAACGTCTCGAGCTCGCGAAGTTTTTCCTGATACTTCTGCAAACGGCGGCGATAGAAATCGCGACGGGTCTTGTCTTTCTCGCGTTTGAGGGCGGCGTCATCCTTGCGGACCATCGATGCCGTCTGTGCCAGCTCGTTGTCGATGTCCTTCAGCTTGTTGATCATGCGGTTGCGCGTCTGCGGCGTGAAATCCACTCCGCGTAATTCGGTAGCCAGCTCGATGGTGAGCCGTTCGATCGAGCGTTCGGTCTGCTTCAGCGTCCGCTCCGAAAGTTTCTTCGGCTCGAGCAGCTTCGTCTTCGCATCCTTGATCTTCTTGTCGTGCTTGGCGACCTTCTCGAAGATGGCCATGATGTCAGCGATCTTGTTGATCGTCGCTGCCGGCATCTTCGGCTCGCCGTTTTCGTCGGTGGCGACGTGAATGGTCTCGTCTTCCGGCATGGCCAGGTCGATCATCTCTTTGATGACGCGCTGGTCTTTTTTTGCACTCTCGTAGATCTTCAGGATCTCTTCGAGAATGATGCGGTTCTGGGAGAGCGATTTGTAGACTTTGCGCTCGCCCTTTTCGATGCGCTTGGCAATGTCGACTTCGCCCTGACGGTCGAGGAGCTTGACCGTTCCCATCTCGCGCAGGTACATGCGGACGGGGTCGTTGGTCTTGTCGACGATGCCGCTGGAGGCCGCGATGATGTCCTGCTGGACCTCTTCGCGCTGATCCATTTCCTTTTCTTCGATGGTGCCGTCGATGGTGACGATGGACTTCGAATTGGTCGGAAGCGGCTTTTCGGAATCCTCGACGACGTCGATGCCGAGGTCTGCAAATCGGATGTAAATCTCGTCGAGCTCTTCCGGGAGCGAGGTAATTTCCTCAGGAAGCGTCTCGTAAATCTCGTCGTACAGCAGGAAGCCTTTTTCTTTGCCCACGATGATGAGCTGTTTTACTTCCGCGTACTTTTCTTCGACACTCAACTCGCCGACCCCCTCGTCAAAATTGGTCTCCTGTTCGAGATTCGCTGTGCGCAGGCGTGTCGTCATTTCGTTCTTCGCTCCTCAGATACGGAAACAACACTTTCTTGGTCCGAACGAGACCTTGACGCGACGGTCAGAAAGCGGCTGACCACCCCGTCAAATCATCGTCCGCGAAGGACACCAACGTAATCGGCACGTGACGATAATTATTTCGCTCCGTTCAACATACGGAGGATGCGCACCTTCTCCATACCCAGTTGTGCGGCCTGTTCGCCATCCCCCTGGCGCTGTGCTTCGCTGATGGCTTGTTGGATTTCCAGATTGCGACGATCGAGGTACGCCCGCTCCATGGGGCGAAGGTTTTCATCGATGCGTTGGAGGATCTGATCGTCGATGTCCTCGGTGAGAGAGAGCTCCGAGAGGAGATTGAGCTCGGCTTCGCCCTTAAGATGGGTCGCCACCTGCTGAAAATCAATAGGCGCACCGGACAGAAGGTCTGCTTTCATGATGGAAAAAATCGTTTTGCATGCCGGTTCTTCGAAGTATTCCTCTCGCAGCCGCGCCAGATCAGACGCCTGAAGTTTCCCCTGGATAGCGGCAATCAAAATTGTTTTTTCTGCACTTGCCGGTCGAGATGACGGTTGCCGTTCACGGTCGGGAGCGGTTGAGGCCTTACCGCGAACTCTCGACCAGATCGTCTGAAACTCCAGCCGGAAAGCATCGGCAATGCGTTGGGCTGCGTCGTTGCGAACGACGGGATCAGAAACGGCGGACAGCAAGGGAACGAACTGTTCAACCCGCTCGGATTTTTCGCGGCCAGTGAGCTTGGCGATGTCGGTGGCCCATTCGTTGAGCCCGAACTCGAAGATGTCGGTGGCGCTGCCGAGTAGCTCGAGAAATCGATCGACGCCATGTTTCTGGACCACTGAATCTGGGTCTTTTTCGCCCTGAAGATCGAGCGCAGAAACACTCAGTCCGGCAGCGAGGAGCACCGGCGCGGCCCGAAGCGTGGCCATCCGGCCGGCGTTGTCGCCGTCGTAGGCGATGACGACGCGCGTCGTGAAGCGCCGCATCAGCGAAGCCTGTCCGGTCGTCAGCGACGTTCCCATCGACGCAACCACACCCGGCACGCCGGCATGATCGATCGAGATGGCGTCGAAATATCCTTCGACGAGGATGGCGCGGTCGATGCGCCGCATTGCATCCTTCGATCGATGCAGGTTGTACAGCAGCCGCGACTTGTTGAAGATCTCCGACTCCGGCGAGTTGAGGTACTTCGGATCGCTGCCGTCGAGTGATCGTCCGCCGAACCCGACCACCGTTCCGCTCTCGTTGTGAATCGGAATCATCAGCCGGTTGCGGAAGCGGTCGTAGAAGCCGTTGCCAGTTTTCCGCGGCATGGCCAGACCGGCTGTCTCGAGCTTCTTCTCGCCATGCTTGCGCGCCAGCCGCGTCAGGATGTAGTCCCACGAATCAGGCGCATATCCGAAGCCGTATTTTTCGACGATCTCCTGCGCGACGGCGCGTTCAGTGAGATAACGCTTGGCCGGGTTATCGCCCCATCCAAGCGCCTGATGAAACGCCTCGGACGCCTCATCCATCACTTCGAGCAGGTCGTCTTTGTCGCTTTCGCGCGCCGTGCGTTTCTTCTTCGGCAATTCGATTCCCACACGCGACGCCACATGCTCCACCGCCTCGGGGAACGTGAATCGTTCCGTCAGCGTGAGGAACTTGAAGACGTCGCCGCCGGTGCCGCAGCCGAAGCAGTAGAAAAGTCCTTTGCCTCGGTCCACAGTGAACGAGGGTGTCTTCTCGCGATGAAACGGGCAAAGACCTTTATAGCTCTTGCCAGCGAGTTTGAGCGGCGTTACTTGCCCGATGAAGTCGACGATATCGGCAGCCTGGCGCACCTGCGCGATGACGGAGTCGTTGAGGTCGGAGAAGGCCATGTGGTGGTTTAGCTCGTGACCCCGGGCTTTGTTTGAAAGGCAGAATGTTGAATGTGGGATGTTGAATGTTCAATGTTGAATGGGCGCCAACGCGCCGGGCGGGCGCTACGTTCGTCGCGTACGCACCATTCAACACTCAACATCCAACATCCAACATGCAACATTCGGTTTTCCAACGACAACAAACTCTCATTCCAGCACCGCGATGGTGGCTCCATCGCCGCCTTCATTCTCGCCGCCCGGACGCCACGATTTCACTGCGGGATGTTTGCGCAGGTGATCGCGCAGAGCCTTTCGAAGCGCGCCCGTTCCGAAGCCGTGGATGATGCGCACGGCCTGCTTGCCTTGCATGAGCGAGCGGTCGAGAAACTTGTCCGACTCGTCGATGGCATCGTCAACGCGCTGGCCGATGAGGTTCAGCTCGGCCGAGACTTCCGGGAGCAGGGAGTCGGGGTTCGTAGATCGCAGGCCAGAGCCCGCTTTCTTCGACTCCCGACCCCCGGCTCCCGACTCCCGCGGAACCAGATCCTTCACCTCGACTGTCATCTTCCGGCCGTTGACATTGAGCACTGCCTTCTTGCCATCGATAGACTCGATCGTGCCGGTCACTTTGAACGAGCGGTGCTCCGCTTTTTCGCCCACGTGAACTTCGCGCTGCTCGGCGGGAAGGAAGTCGAGTGCGCGCTCGACCGGTTTAGTCAATGTCTTGACGATCTCGGCGGCGTTGGCGCTCGCGCGCATGTTGCGATCCGCCTCGCGCAGGTTTTTCAACTCCGCGGCTACCTGGCGCTGCACATCGTCGCGAAGGCGATCCAGCTCCTGGCGGAACGAGCCACCGAGTTTTGCGCGCTCTTGTTCCAGCCTGCCGCGCTCCAACGCCAGACGGCCGATCTCATTTTCGAGTGAGGCTTTCAATCCGGCGGCTTCATCGCGCGTCGCAAGCACCTCGGACATTTT
>DATAMS010000283.1:0-2437 GCA_036260495.1 Thermoanaerobaculia bacterium | reverse complement strand
CAACCGGGCAACCGGGCAACCCAGCAACCCACCAACCCAGCAACACAACCCAGCAACGCAGCAGCAACCGAGCAACCAAGCTCGCCGGCTTTCCGGCAACCGGGCAACCGGGCAACGGGGCAACCCACCAACCCAGCAACACAACCCAGCAACGCAGCAGCAACCGAGCAACCAAGCTCGCCGGCTTTCCGGCAACCGGGCAACCGGGCAACCCGGCAACCCACCAACCCAGCAACACAACCCAGCAACCCAAAACCATGAACGCCGATCCCCAGCTCCTCGAACAGGCCCGCTCGTCCGATGCCGACGCGCGGCAGAAGGCGGCGTACCTCGTCGCGCACATGGTCGACGAGCGGGACTATCCGCTGATGTTCGAGCTCCTCGGCGACAAGGATTGGCGCGTTCGCAAGACGATCGTCGATGGACTGTTGCACGATCTGCAACCCGAGGTCGTCACTGGACTGCTTGATGCGCTGGCGGATTCCGAGAACGCCGGCAAGCGGAACTCGGCGACCGAGGCGCTGATTCGGATCGGCGAGCCGGCGATTGGACCGATCGTCGACCGGCTGCGCATCGAGAAAGACGTCGATGTCCGTTTGTCGCTCGTCAATCTCCTCGGCGACCTTCGCAGCAGCGACGCCTTCGACATCCTCGTCGAGTCGCTCGAAGGCGAGCCGGACATCAACGTCTCCTCATCGATCGTTTCGTCGCTCGGCAAGTATCGCGACGCCGCCGCGCTGCCGCATCTCATGCGTGTTTTGAAGCGCGACGATTTGTGGCTCAAGTTTCATGCGGTGGAAGCGTTTGGGGAGATCGGCGATCGTGCCGCGCTGCCCGCGATCATGCCGCTGTACGCGGAAAAGTCGCTGCGCAAGCCGGTGCTGGAAGCGATCGGCAAGATTGCCGACGTCGGAACCGTATCGTTTCTGCTGCGGATCATTGCGTCCGAGGAGAGATTGAACCTGACGGCGTTGCGGGCGCTCGTGAGGATCGCCGAGACCAGCAAACCGAAGATCGTGGAGCAGGCCGAGCGAACGCTCATTCAGCGCAAGTTCCGCGAGTCGTTCCCGGAATCGAAGATCGGTCCGTTGATTGACCATCTGCACGCAACGCCGAAACGCGACGTTCGCTCGTTCATCATCAAGTTTCTCGGCTGGTCCGGCGACATGCGCGCGTTGCCGGAGTTGATGAACTGCTTGCAGCATCCCGACTCCGCGGAAACGGCTGCGCAGGCGCTGACCGACTTCGGCGCCGGAGCCGTGCCATCCGTGCTGGAAATGCTGCGCACCGCCGAAGAAGACGAGATCATCGCGTTGCTGCTGCGCGTGCTCAACGTGATCGGCGGCCGCGATGCCGGTCCGAATATTCTGCCGCTCCTCGATCATGAAAATGCGCTGATCCGCAGATTGGCGATCGAGACGCTCGGCGAGATCACCGATCCGCGCTCGATCGATTACCTGCTCGCGAAACTCGATGACACCGATGTGGCGTCGCAGCAGGCCGCGGTCAACGCCATCTCCGGACTCGTGGCCGCGTATCCGGAGAAAAAGGGCGAAGTGCTGACCAGGATTCGCCGGCTGCTGGCGGCGACCTCGGTGCCGATGAAGCTCAACTCGCTCTCGGTCTTCGTCAACATTCAGGGCGACGGCTATCACGACGAGCTGCTCCTCGCCTCGAAGGACAGCGATCCCGTGATCCGGCAGAAGGCGATCTCGCTGATGGGCAAGTTCAGCGAGGAACGTTTCGGCGATCAGCTCGTGCTTTCGCTGACCGACGAAGCGACGGCCGTGCGTCTCGCGGCGATCAATGCAATCGTCCGTCATCTTCCGGCGCAGGGCCTCGAGCCGCTGATCAGCGCGCTGGAAGACTCCGACATCTGGATACGCACTGCTGCCGCGCAGGCGCTCGGCGAATATCGTCATCCCGATGCCTTGCAGCCGCTCATGCACCATCTTGATCACGACCTGCCGCCGGTTCGCATCGCTGCGATCGAAGCGCTCGGCAAGTCCGGCGACGAGCGCGTGAAGGAAGTGCTCTTCAACTGCGCGCACGAATCCGATCTCGAAGTGCGCCGCGCTGCCATCCTCGCCCTCGGGCGCGTGCCCGGCGACGAGGTCTTCGACTACCTGATGTTCGCGACGACCGACGACGACTGGCGTGTCCGCGCCGCGGCAGTGACCGCGGTTGCCGTGCGCGGCGATCTCACCGCGCTCCCGGCGCTGCACGCGGCGCTGCAGGATCCCGATACGTACGTGCAGCAGTCCGCGGTCATGGCGCTCGACAAGTTGCCCGACCGTTCATCGTTTCCGTACCTGTTCCGGGCCCTGGAGAACAGCGCCATTCTCGACGAGGTCTCCGATTTATTCGTCCGGCACAAACAGCTTTACCGCGATCTTCTGGAAGAGGCGTGGCGCACGGCCGACAGCCGGCGCGAGGT
>DATAMS010000271.1:0-3042 GCA_036260495.1 Thermoanaerobaculia bacterium | reverse complement strand
TCCTCGGGAGCCATCTCCCGAGATCTTCGGCAAACCCCTTCACGCGCAAGTTCAAATCGACACCACGGATTTCATCACTTAACACGCACACCTACTTGTAGTTACGACAATGACCAGGCAAGTTAACCGGACAGTAGTGATGTTGGATATTGATTGTTGAGTGTTGAATGACCGGTAGGATTGCCCGCATTCACCACGCAACATTCAACATTCAACACTCAACATTGAACATTCCGGCCTTCGACGTCGCGGTGAATCTCAATACTCGAGAGTCAGCGTATCGCCGCTCGCGCTGACAATCACGTGACCGCCGTCCTGCAATTTCCCGAAGAGGATCGCGTCAACCAGCGGCTCCTTGATCTTCGAATGGATCAGCCGCGCCATTGGACGAGCTCCGAACGCGCGGTCGTAGCCGTTCTTCGCCAGCCACGCCCGTCCCGGCTCCGCCAACTCCAGCGTCACGTTCTTCGCGCGCAGTTGCACGCGCAGCTCTTCGATGAACTTGTCGACGACGCGTTCGGTCGTTTCAAATGAAAGCGGCTCGAACGCGATCCAGGCATCGAGTCGATTGCGAAACTCCGGCGTGAACGTCCGCTCGATCGCGCCGCGGCCTTTGCCTTTCTCGCCGCTGCTGTTGCCGAAGCCCATCGACGAATCGCTCATCTCGCGTGCGCCGGCATTGGTCGTCATGATCAGCACGACGTTGCGGAAATCGGCCTTCTTGCCGTTGTTGTCCGTGAGCGTGGCGTGATCCATCACCTGCAACAGGATCGAGAAAAGATTGGGGTGCGCTTTCTCGATCTCGTCCAGCACCAGCACCGCGTACGGCGTGCGGATGATGGCGTCGGTGAGCAGGCCGCCTTGATCGAAACCGACGTACCCCGGCGGTGCGCCGATCAGCCGCGAAACCGTGTGCGGTTCCATGTATTCCGACATATCGAAGCGAATGAACTCGACGCCGAGCGATGTCGCGAGCTGACGCGCTAGTTCGGTCTTGCCGACGCCGGTTGGTCCCGAAAAGAGAAACGATCCGACCGGTTTTTCCGGCTGCCCAAGTCCCGAGCGCGAGATCTTGATGGCGTTGACGACCTGCGCGACGGCGTGATCTTGCCCGTAAATGGCGCGCTTCAAATCGGCGTCGAGACTCTGCAGCCGCTCTTTCTCCGACACCGCCACCGTTCGCGGCGGAATCTTGGCCATGCGCGCGACGACGTATTCGATGTCGTCGATGCCGATGATCGATGGAGCCGGCGTTGCCGGTTGCGCCGCCGTTCCCGCCGCACCAGCTTCGCGAATCCGTGCCCGTGATCCCGCTTCGTCGAGCACGTCGATCGCCTTGTCCGGCAGATGACGGTCGTGCATGTACTTCGCGGAAAGCTCGGCCGCGAGCTTCAGCGCGTCGTCGGTGAAAGTGACGTTGTGATGTTTCTCGTAGTAGGTCTTGAGGCCTTTGAGGATGTCGATCGTCTCTTCGACCGTCGGCTCGCCGACTTCGATCTTCTGGAAACGGCGGGCCAGCGCGCGGTCGCGCTCGAACGATGACTTGTACTCCGCGTAGGTCGTCGAGCCGATGCAGCGCAGCTTCCCCGAGGCGATGGCGGGCTTGAGAATGTTCGAGGCGTCCATCGTCCCGCCGCTTACCGCACCCGCGCCGACGATCGTGTGAATCTCGTCGATGAAGAGAATCGCTTCCGGCTTCGCCAGCAGCGCGTTCACGACCGCTTTCAAGCGCTGCTCGAACTCGCCGCGATACTTCGTTCCGGCCAGAACGGCGCCCATATCGAGCGACCAGATGACGGCATCTTTGAGCACCGCCGGCACCTCATTCTTCGTGATCTTGAGCGCCAGCCCCTCGGCGATCGCAGTCTTGCCGACGCCCGGCTCCCCGACGAAGAGTGGATTGTTCTTGCGGCGCCGCCCGAGGATTTGCACGGTGCGCTCGAGCTCAGGGCCGCGGCCGATGAGCGGATCGATCTCGCCTTTCACGGCTTTTTCATTGAGGTTGACGGCGAAGAGTTTGAGCGGATCGCCGCTCTGCTCCGGCGCCGGCTGTTCATCGCCAACGAAGGCCGGATTCGGCGCGGGTGTGTCTTTGCCGATGCCGTGCGAGAGATATTGCAGCACGTCGATCTTGTTCACGCCCTGGCTTCGCAGCAGATAGACCGCCTGCGAGCGCTCGGCCTGATAGATCGCGGCCAGCATCTGGCCGGTGTCGACTTCCTTCTGTCCGGACGATTGCGCGTGCAACTGCGCGTACTGAACCACGCGCTGAAGCATCGCCGTCAGCACGGGCTGGACTTCCGAATCCTCGGCAAGCTGCTCGAGCGTTTTGTTCATGAAATCGTCGAGTTGTTTCTGAAGCAGCGGGATGTCGCCGCCGCACGCGCGGATGATGTCGATGACGTCGCGGTCGTGCAGCAGAGCGTAGAGGAGATGTTCGAGTGTGACGTACTCGTGGCGCCGTTTCATCGCCTCATTGAGAGCGAATTCGAAGGACTTCTGGAGCTGTCGGGCGATCATGGATCTGGGTACGGAACGGAAAAGAGTGCCGGAGGATTTCGTCAGGCCTGGCCGGCACGGCCTGCGGCGTTGGTTGCCCAAGGCTACGCCGCCATCATCGCACTTGGCGTAGATCTTCGTGCCCCGCTGCCTATGCCGGCTCCAGCGTGGCCAGAAGTGGGTACTCCTGCTCGCGCGCCAGCGCCGTCGTCTTCTCCACCTTCATCTCCGCCACCTCGAATGTGTAGATTCCGGCCACGCCGACGCCGGTGATGTGCACGTTGAGCATGACCTGGATGGCCTGTTCCTCCGTCATGTTGAAGACCGATTCGAGGACCCAGACGACGAACTCCATGGTCGTGTAGTCATCGTTATGAAGCAACACCTTGAACAGCGGCGGCTCGACGGTCTTCTCATTGCTCTCCGCAACCGGCGCCTCATCGAGTTCTGCGATCGGAAGCATGGATGAACTCTACCGCACTGTGCGGACTGGGCTGCCATCCTGACGCTGCGGTCTGCGTCGGAGCGCTCGCCATCCGCTGT
>DATAMS010000260.1:0-12709 GCA_036260495.1 Thermoanaerobaculia bacterium | reverse complement strand
TTCCCTACTTTTCCCTCGGCGCAATCTACGCCCGCAAAGGAAAGCTGCTCCGCGCGCAGAAGTTCCTGGAGAAAGCGATTCAGATCGAGCAGTTGCCGCAAGCGCACTATCTTCTCGGCACGATCTTCTACGACAAAGGCCAGCTCGAGCGCGCCATCAAGTCGTTTCAATCGGCGCTGAAGCTCGATCCCGAGTACGAGGAGGCGATCTACCACCTCGGCCTCTGCTATCTCGACCGCAACTGGAACCGCAAAGCGATCGATTGCTTCCAGGAAGCGCTGGAGCTCAATCCAAACAAGATCGAGTACCAGCAGGCCGTCAAGATTTACGAAGGCATTTCGGGTCACATTCCGCTCGAAGGTCCGGCCGCGGACGAGTTCAAGAATGCCGAGGTGCTGGCGACGAGCGGCAAGTACCTCGAAGCGCTCGATCACTACCGGCGCGCCTCCGCCGTCGATCCTGACAACACCAGCATCCTCATGCCGTACGCGCTTCTCTGCTCGCATCTCGAGATGAACACCGAGGCCATCGCAGCCGCGCGTCGCGTGTTGCGCCAGCGTCCGACCGACGTCGTTGCCGCCGCCGCGTACACCACGCTCGTCGAAGCGCTGCGTGCCGAAGGAAACTTCAAGGACGCCAATCGCGCGCTTGAAGAGATGCTGCGCGACTACACGTCCAATTACGCGAAGTCGATCGCCTATTACGAAAAGGCATACAACCTCGCCGAAATGGAAGAGAGCCTCGATGAAGCGCTCGAATCCGCGCAGCTCGCCCTTCGCTATTCACCGAAGGAGTTGAAGCAGTTCCCGCTCGCCGCCCTCGGCTGGGTCTACTTCAAACGCCGCGAGTTCGACAACGCCGTCGATTTCCTGACCAAATCCGCCGACCTCGGCCCCACCGCCACAAACCTCATGCACCTCGGCATGGCCCTCCTCGAAAGCGGCCAGAAAGACCGCGCCCGCCACGTCTTTCGCAAAGCCAAGAGCTTCAAAGCCCAGGGCGCCGGCCTCGAAGAAAAAATCCTCGAGCAAATCCGCTCAACGACAAAGCTCATCGACCGCCTTCACGCGAAACGGCGAAGGGCGCCAAATAAAGCGTAGATCGTTACACGGCCACGGTTACTCGCGCGTAAAGCGTCTCAGGCGCGATGTCAGCTCCGTTCGGCCATGTGATCGTGCCGAGCTCCGGATCAACACGTACTTGCTTGAAATACTCGACTTCGTGGAGCGGCTCGAAGACGGGACCACGGAGCGAGCTTCGGAGATCAACTTCGCCCTCCGAACCATCTTCGAATCTCAGCCAGACAACGTAGTCCCGCACGTGGCGGACATCGACGACATCGACGAGTTCCATCGTTTTACCCCAGCGGCTCGATCCGTTTTGGTTGCTTACCTTCGTTGACGAGCAACCAGTTTTCCGCAAGTTCCGATTGGTGAAGGCTCCACCACCCAATACCAATCCGACAGCTCTCGGCGGCAACTTACCAGTTACGCGTCCGCCCGAAATCTCAACCGCGATCTTGCTCTTGCCGTATCGAGCATGAAAGTGCGGAGGCGCGTGCTCGTCGTGATACATGCTAATCACGATTCCAAAGAACCGGCCGACCTCAGCACTTCACGATTTTAGCGCAAGCACACCCTTACCGCTTCGGATTCGCCAGCCGCATCGGACTAATCGACTGCGACGAGATGTGGATGTCGCCTTCTTCGGCGTAGAGCTCGACGCGCTCGCCGCCGCCGTTGATCTTGCCGGTGGCGTGGATGCGCGTCTTCGCTCCGACCTGCTCGCGGCGCACGGTGAGGCCGGTGAAGTCGATGTGCATCTCGTTGACGTCGGGATCGGACGTGAGGATCGTGGCGTCGATGTCGGCACCGAAGCGCGGGCTGACGTTCAGGATTACATTGCCCTGCATCGTATGGGCAAGCATCTTCAGCGTGCGCTGCCGCGGATCGCCGGTGATGGTGATGTCGCCCGAAGTTGTCTGCGCGTCGATCGCGCCGGACGTCTGCCGGACGATGATGTCGCCGCCGCCGGAGCGGAGCGTCATCGGACCGCCGGAATAGATGATGCGAATGAGCCCGCCGTCGGTCGAAACCTCGCCGCCCATGCGTGCCGCGCGCACGAGAACGTCACCCGCGCCGGTGTGCGCGGAAAGAAGGCCGATGATGTCGCCGAGGTTGAGGGGGCCGCCCATGGAGGTGACGATGCACTGGCCGAAAACCGTGCCGAGCTCCACTTCGCCCGCGCCGGTTTCCACGTGGGCATTGCCGCGTACCTCGCCGACCGTCACGTCTGCGACCGATGCGGCGAAGGTCCAATCGCCGGTAACGAAGGGCAACTGGATTTTCTGCGAGGGATGCAAAAGCACGTCGCCGGCAGCATGCTCGTGCACCGGGCGATTAAGCCGCATCGACGACGCCTGCGCCGGGTTCGAGCCCTTTGCCAGCAGCAGCACGCGGCCCATCATCGTCGCCGTGTTGATCGTCGGGCCGCCGGACCCGTTGACTTGTCCGCGAAAAATCGTTCCGGCAAAACGCCCACCGCGAATCGGGAACGTCGTCAGGATGTCGCCATTGATGGTGTCTGCGATCCAGTCGAATTTCGCCGCTGGCGGCACATAGACATCGATGTCGGCATTCACCGCCTGCACTTCCGCTTTCGCGGTGGGACTCTGCTGATAATCGTAGATGACCCGGCCGTTGACGACATTGAGAGCGGACGCGCCGCTGACGTCTTCCATGATCACCGTGCCCGCGAATCCGTTGACCGTTACGCTGCCGCCGATGTGCGCAACACGGATATGCTCGGCGGATTTCGAACCGATCTTCACAGCAACGGTTTTCGGCACGCGGATCGTGTAGTTGACCGTGGCGTGGGCATTGCGCAAGGCCGGCATCACGGTGCGGATCAGGCGGACTTTCGAGTCGCCCTGGAAGCTGATGACTACCGCGTCCGCCGCTTCCTTCAACGCCGTAGAATCGGTAGCGACGATCGAGCGCTCGGCCGTAACGGAAATGACCGTGCCTTCGCCGCCGATGACGTCGATGCTGCCGAAGGGATTGTCGATCCAGACGGAGCCGGCGGGATCGATCGCAAACTCGCGCACGATGCGGTTGACCGGCGCGAATGTCGTCGCCAGTAACTCTGTCGCCGGCAACAGCGCCGCGACAACGATGAGAATTCGAATGCCTGGTTTCATCGGGGTTGAATGCTGCTCAATGCCTCTGCCGCTTTGACGCGAACGTAGACGTTTTCGTCACCCTGCGACGCTTTCTTGCGTAGCGTGTCGACCATATCGGGATCGAGCACCGCACCGCTGCGGGCGAGCTTCGCCAGCGCTTCGACTGCCTTGACGCGCACGGCGGGATTGGGATCGTTCTTGAGCGCTTCGACGAGCGCATCGCGCGTGCCGTCAGTCATCGCCGACTGCATCGACTGCAGTGTGTCCGCCGCCTTGATGCGCACGCCCTGGTGCTGATCGGTACGAAGCACATTCGCCAGCGCCTCGGTGATCTCGGGATCGGGATTGCCGACGCGCGAGTAGGTTGCACGCACCCAGTCGATGGCGCGTGAGCGCGACGGCGACATCTTGTCCTCATTCTCGAGGACGTAGCGAAGCAGGCGAACCATGCTCTTGTCCGCCGGACGGCCGGTGACGGTCACGTGAGACGTGATGTCGAATGACACACCGATCTGCTGGTTGGAAGGCGACGCGTCTGTGAACTGCACATTCTGGATGTCGGGCCGTCCTTCGATGTTCGGACTGATCGACGCAGCGGGAAGGACGCGCGATTCAGCGATCGAGTACGACGGCGTAATCGGCATGGCCTGTTGAATCGCCGTGATCTGCGCATCCGTTGGCTTCAGTTGCACTTGCGGCGTAGCGCGATGTCCGGCGTAGAACGCGCCGCCGGCGACGATCACAATCGCCGCTGCCTCAGCCAGCCACCGTACCGGGCTGCGGCGCCGGAAGGGAACGACGTTCGCCGGAATCGCGGACGCGGCGGAGATCTCTGCGAGGAAACGTTTTTTCAACCGCGACGGCACTTCCACTGTCGGAAGCGCTTCCAGAATCTGCCAGGTTTCCTTCGTGGCCGACCACTCGCTGGCGCAGGCCGCGCAGCTTTCGATGTGCTGATGCGTGAGCTCGCGCTGCGCCGGGTCGAGCGACTCGGTCAGCAACAGCGGCATGGTCTCGGACATCACACGACATTCAGACATTGGTTTCCCCCCCGGGCATCGCCGGTAAGCGCTTTCTTGAGCACTTCCATGGCGCGAAATACTCTCGTTTTGACCGCCCCCTCAGAGCAGCCCGAGATCTGCGCGATCTCCGCGTACGACAGTCCCTGATAACGCGAAAGCAAGATCGCCTCGCGCTGGTCTGGCGACAGCAAGGTCAGCGCTTTTTGTATCCGTTGTTCGTCTTCCCGCCGTTCGAGATTCCGCTCCGGCGAGAGCTCGGCCGGCGCCGGAAGAGAGATCAAAACATCCTCCCCTTCCTTCGCTCTGTTCTCGGCTTTTCTCAGGTAATCGCGGCACCAATTGGCAGTGATCGAGAAAAGCCACGTCGAGAGCTTTGCGCCACCATGAAACTGGTTGGCATGCTTCATCATCTTGACAAAAACTTCCTGGGTCGCGTCTTCGGCCGCCTCGCTGTTCTTCAGGAAGCGGTACGCGAAGTTGTAAATCCGGCTCGAATAACGATCGTAAAGCTCCGAAGCGGGAGAGAAGTCACCCGCCTGAACGATGGTCATTAATTCCTGATCGCTCAGGTGTTTCATCTCCCGATCTCGCTCATTCGACGCAATCATCACAGAAAGGTTACGGACCGTCTGCCGGAACAAAGCTCGCCTCGGGTTCATTCGGGCGGGGAGTGGGGCGTAGGGAGTTGGAGGTGGGAGAGCGGCGTGTGCCGTCTCCAGTCTCAGCTCCCACACTCGACACCCCACCTCCGACTCCCGCGACGAAGGCGATGACGATCGCGAAGAAGTCGAGCATGATCCAGAAAACCTCGGTGTCGCCGAAGTTGAACTCGAACATGCCCGCGGCTCCGAGGCTGGCTACGACGACGACACCGATCTCGGCGAACTTCGTTGCCGGCCCGCCCCAGGCGCGCGCGCACGCACGCAAGAAGAGTCCGAGCAACATCAGATAGGCCAGCAGCGCCAGCACGCCGCGCTCGGCCAGGAGCTGGATTACGTTGTTGTGCAGATGCGGGATGCGGAATCGCGGCGCGTCGTGCTTGCGGTAAAGCGGGTAGATTTCCTTGACGTTCGCGGGCCCGACGCCGAAGACAGGATAGTCTTTGATGATCTCGACTCCCGCCTCGGCCATCCGTATCCGATCGAGGTTCGACGACTGCCGCGTGTCGAAACTCGAGATCACCCGGCTGAAAACGGGCAGCGGCGCAAAGCTGATGGCGATGATCGCCACAGGCACCGCCCACGCCAGCGCCCTCGGCCACTTCAGGATCAGAAGCACCGCGATTCCGACGATCCATCCGAGCCACGCACTGCGCGTGAATGTGATGAGAAGCGCAAGGTTCGTCACGGCGCCGCCTGCGAGCAGCCAGACATTTCCGGCTTCGTAAATCCAGAGCACGATGAACGTCAGCGCCACCGGCAGCAGCAAACCGGACAACGTCATCACGTGCGCGGCCGGGCCTGTGATTCGATGCTCGAGGTCGCGAAAGCCGCCCGCGGTGACGTATTGCGCGAGCCCCATCGATGAGGCCATCGCTCCGAAAATCAGCAGCATCCGCAGCGCCGTTTCGCGCGCCCTCGGCACCTCGCGCAGCAGGATCAGCGCCGCCGGAAAAAGCAGCATCTTTCCCCACAACGCCGTCTCCCCGAACGAATGGATTTCCCGCTCCGCCACCAGCGCAGAAATCGTCGACGCCACTCCGTACAGCGCGAGCGGCACATAGAGAATGTGAAACGACGGCTTGAGGAGTCCCCGCCAGAGACACCAGCCAACCGTCGCCGTCGCGCCAAACGCGAAGACCTCGGACGACGCGACCCAGCCCGAACAAAACAGATGACCGACGTAGAAAAAAAGCGCGAGCGCGACGGGAAGCGGTGTCTCTTCAGGAATGTCCAGCCGGCGCTTGAGGAACACGGCGCGGCGTCACGCTTCTTCGAACGCTTCGTCGACGAGCATGACCGGAATGTCGCTGACGATCGGGTAGACGCGGTGACACTTCACACACTGCAGCCCCTCTTCGACGACGAGCTCCTCGCCGCGCATCTTGTCGCGGAACTTGTCGCGAACCGTGGCCCGCTTCGCTTCCGAAAGCGGCACCGGCCGCACCTCTTCCTTGCAGATCGGGCACGCCAGAATCTCGAGAAGCTGCGGCTGAATGGCCATGACGGCGCGGAGTGTAACATCGCACTCTCGCGGTTGCGAGGTTACGCGAGATGCGGATCGCGCCTCGCGCTCGTACTTTCTCGGTCAGAGGATTTCGCGTGCATTTTGGGTACGATTGACGCAACCTATTCGACCTAGCCATGTCACTCGCCAACGCAGAGCAGCCAGTTCTTTCGCCAGAAGAGCAATGGCTCTCGTACTTGCGCTCTCTGGCTCGCCGGAAACTCGCGACGCCTGCTGTAGCTGTTGCCGCAGAAAATCTCTGGCGCGGATTGCGAGCCTCGTTGCCTGCCATCACGCGGCCCAACGCCAGCCCGACAGACGAGGGTGGTCTTTCGATGTCCTGGAACCTCGGGAGACATTATCTGGAGATCGAGATTCGATCGTCCTCCAAGTACGACTGGTTTTATCGAGATCGGGATCTTGGACGCAGCGATCGCCAGCGCGCGCAAATCGTCGAAGAGGCTCCGACTGATGTACTCAAGAGCCGGCTCGTTGCGATCTTCGAAGGATCCGACTAAGACGAGATGCCTGGTACTCGTCCCGAACTGACGGTTGGTTTGGTTTTGAGGCTAGCCCGCCGGCGCGCGGATGAGCTATTCATCGAGGACATGCGCTCGCCGCAAGCGCAAGACTTCACGCTTGGTAGCAGAGAGTTGAAAGAGGCAGCGCTGAGACGATGCGGGCAGCTATCCGTCTACGATCGAGCGATTACGACGACCGCCCAGGCGCGAGCTTTGATGACGAAGCCAGGCGGGTACCCGTGGGGTTTTCATCTTTCTGTCGAAGCGATTCTGAACGTTGCCTTTGATCTCCACGTCTTTCGTGACCCAAATCCAGATGGTGACATGCGTGAAGGCGCCGAAGGGCACTGCGTCATCGAAAACGTTTGGTCGCCGGACGAAGACAGAATGCAGGACATCCGTGCAGAGCTAATGCGAATTGCTCAGCCGATCGATGAGGCAATCCCCTGAAAGTCCTCCACCTCGCTTCCGGCAATCGATGGACAGGCGCTGCCGCACCGGCATTTGCCGAGGCGGAGGCGTTGCGTGAGGCGGGCGTCGATGCGCATTACGCGTATGTCGGCGGCTACAAGCTGCAGCAGAAGATCGGGCATCACGACTTCGCCCATGCTCTCATTGGCAAAGCGCAGAATCCCTGGTCGTTCTTGCGCACGGCCGACGCCATTTCGCGGCTGATCGAACACCATCGCTTCGACGTAGTTCACGCGCATCTCACCTACGATCATTGGCTCTCAATTTTCGCTGCGCGCGGAAGCGGGCCGGCCATCGTTCGAACATTCCACGCAGCGCGCGTCATTCGCGGCGATCCGTTCACGCGATGGCTCATCAACCGTTCGGACGGGATTCTCGTCAACAACGCCTCCTTCGCGGAGATGGAGCCGATTCGGCGCCGGAATCCCATCTTCACGCCGCCTCCTCTCGACGAGCGGCAGTTCAGGCCAGATGGACCCGACTTTCGCTCCCGTTACAACCTGGGCCCCGAAAACCTGCTGCTCATGGCAATCGGCAAACTGTCGAAGGACCGCGGCTTCGAGGATGTCCTCCGAACGTACGCGCTCGTTCGCCGCGAGATCGCCAATGCGCGGCTGATGATCATCGGTCACGGCGAGCACCGGCCCGCCCTGGAGTCATTGGCGCGCGAACTTGTCATCGACGTGATCTGGGCTGGCTATCACGAAGACGATCTGGCCGAGCACTACCGCGCCGCCGACATTCTTCTGTTCACTGCGCGCGGATCCGACGAAGGTCATCGCGCGGTGCTGGAAGCGATGGCGTGTGGAGTCGTACCGGTGACCTTTCCCATCGCCGGAATCCCCGCGCTCCTCGGCGGACTCAGTGAGACGCTGATCGCAAGTGCCGCCACTCCAGAAGCCGCAGCAGAGAGCGTTGCGGCCATCGCCCGCGGCGACATCGCGGAGCTTCGGCGCCGGGCCTATGAACAGTCGCAGGAATTCAGCTACGGGCGCGCGGCGGACCGGCTCATCGACGCGTATGAACGGTTCACAGCGTCCTCAAAACGGCGCGTACCGGGCTCGCGTCTGCCCCTTTGATCCGAAGCGGCAGCGCGATCAGTTCGTACTCGCCCTCTTCGACGCCATCGAGCACGAGGCCTTCGAGCATGGCCATGTCGTTCCGGGCGAAGGCGTGGTGCGCTTCGAGCGCTTTCGAATCGAACGGATCGACCGAGGGCGTATCGATGCCGATGAGCCGCACGCCGTGATGATAGAGATCGTCGACCACCTCGGGCGAGAGGCTGGCGAAGTCGTTGTTCCAGTTGCGTGGATCGGGAAACGTGCCCGTTCGGAAAAGAACGCGCGGCGCGGAGATCGTTTCAATCTTGTTCGCAACGTGATCGGGCGTGATCCGCTCGCCGCGCGCGACGTCGATGTGTACGACGACGCAGTGCCCGAGGTAGAGGTCGAGACGGCGCGCGGCAATGTCGCAGCCGTTGGTGACGTAATGGCTCGGAGCATCGGCGTGCGCGCCGACGTGCAGCGACGTGCGGACGTCGCTCAGTGTGAGGTTTGCGCCGGCATGCATGTCGCTGTTGATCGTGCGCACGAACGGAGTGTCGCCCGGCCAGACGTCGATCGAAGCGTCGATCACCGGCGAGATGTCGATGAGGCTCATCGTGCGGCCGCGATGATCTTCATCTCCACCGAAATCGGCGTCGGCAGCGAGTCGACGCCAACGGTGGTTCGTGTGGGCTGGATCGATCCAAGAAGCTGTGCGTACACGCGGTTGAAGGAATCGAAGTCGCGCTTCATGTCTGTCAGATAGACAGTCACATCGAGGATTTTCTCCAGCGAGCTGCCGGCGTCTTCGAGAATCGCGCGGACGTTGTCGATGGTCGCCCGCGTCTGCGCTTCGATCCCGATTGGAATCTCATTCGTCACCGGCTTGCGCGGCCCGATGCCGGAAAGAAAAAGCAGATCGCCAACGTGCCGTGCGTGCGGATAGGCGCCGACCGGCGACGCGGCACGCGAGGTCACGACGGTGTTCATGGAAGCGGGGGCGCTGTTTGGGACGACGCCTGGATCCGACGTCATCTCGCTTTCGCGGTGAACATTCGGACCTCCTTCGACGACGTTGTGCGTCTCCAGCCCGGTGCCCTGTTCGACGGGCCCTTCATCGAACTCTTTTTCGAAATCGAGCTCTTTGTTTGGATTCGGCGTCAACTCGACGATGGCGTTGCCGGTGCCCCACACCGGCTGGTAATCCCACACCTTGCCGTCGTATTTGTTGTTCTCGCCGGCGAGCGCGGCCAGCCACCAGATGGCTTTGAAACCCATGTCGGCGTTGGCCTCGCGTCCGAACTCGCGCGCCACCTGTGCCACATCCTCGAGCCGCCCTTCGCCGAGCATCTCCAGGATCTTGCGGTTCCATTCGTCGTCCTTCGACGACGAGATTTTGTCGTGCGCCATATCGATCTCGCCGACCTCGAAGCGGTTGGAGAGATTCGAGACGATGACCACGATGGTCTTCTTGCCGTAGCGCTCGATCGCCGTGCGGGCCGCGCGGCCAAGTGCGCGCGTTTCGTCGCGCTCCGCGTAGATGTTGCACGAGACCATCGAGGCAGGAATGGCGTTGTTCGGCGTCAGCAGTTTGAGCGCGACTACGGTCCCAGTGTCGATCGGAAAGCCGTGATAGGCGACGGTCGCGGTCTGCATGCCGAGGTCTTTGCAGATGCCGGCGTAGAGCGCGCCGAATCCGGGATCGACGCGAAATGAATAGGGGATCTCGCCGAGCACGTACCAATTCTGATCGACGAGCGTCCACGTTGGATTGGGATCGGTCTGAAACAGGTGTCCGATGACCGAGAACCATTGCGTCGAATAGAGCAGGATCAACTCGGCGCCGGAGCGCTCGATCTCGCGTCCGACGGCTTCGTAGCTCGCCTTCAGCGACGCCCAGCCGGCGTTGCGGTCCGCACCCAGCAGGATGTGCGGCTGCCCGGGCACGAGGTACGCCTTCTGGAGTAGACCGCTCACGATTCAGTGGACGTACGCTTCGGATTCGATGGCGACGTTGCGCGACTGCACGATCGAAGTGGCCAGCAGAGCACGGCGTCCGATCTCCTCCCACTGCTCGGAGCGGACGAGATCGGGCACAGCCAGCGATGCGCCGAGGTTCACGGCCATGCAGCCGGCGTCGAGATAGTTCTCGATCGTGTCGAGCGGAACCGGACCGCCGGCCAGCATCGGTACATCGCGGATCGGACCGCGCAGCGTGCGGATGTAGTCCGGACCGCCGAGGTAGAGCGCGGGAAAGACTTTGACGATGTCGCAGCCGGCTTCCCACGCGCGAATGATCTCGGTGGCCGTGCCCGCGCCGGCGATCGAAAGGAGATCGTGCTCGTTTGCGTACTCGATCACGGTGACGTCGGTGTGCGGCGAGACGATGAGTTGCGCGCCGGCGCGGCGAGCCTGCGCGGCGTCGTTCGAGTTGCGCACCGTGCCGGCCGCGATCACGACGTCGAGCGGCGCGTACGTTTGCGCAAAGCGCGAGATCAGCTCGAACGCTTGCGGCGTGGTGAGTGTCACTTCAATGATGCGGATGCCGTTGCGCGCATACGCCTCCGCGACCGACTCCGCCGCCTCAACGCTCTCCTCGCGAACGACTCCGATGATCTGCTCCAACGCGACTTTTTCGAATAGCTCTTTGCGGGACATGGGAAAAAGATATCAGGTTACGGGGTGTGGGGAGTTGGGTGTGGGGGGTGGGAGTCGAGCCGTGGTCTCCGCAGGAATCCGGCGGCGCTTCATCTCCCACTCCCAACACCCCACTCCCCACCCCCCCATCCGGTAAGCTTCCCCAACCCCGGAGGCTCCGAACATGGTTCTGATCAACAAAGCGCTCAACGAGATCACCGTCAAGCTCGTTTACTACGGGCCCGGTCTGTGCGGCAAGACGACCAATCTCGAGAAGATCTACGGCAATCCGAAGCTCGACAACAAGGGGAAGATGATCTCGATGTCGACGGAGACGGACCGCACGCTCTTCTTCGACTTCATGCCGATGGAGCTCGGCACGATCGCGGGCCAGAAGGTGCGCGTCCAGCTCTACACGGTTCCTGGCCAGGTTTTTTACGACGCCACGCGCAAGCTCGTGTTGCGCGGCGCCGACGGCGTGGTTTTCGTGGCCGATTCGCAGTCGTCGATGCGCGACTCCAACACCGACAGCCTCGAGAATCTGAAAGCGAACCTTCGCCTCAACCGCATCGATTCCGACAAAGTCGCGCTCGTTCTTCAATACAACAAGCGCGATCTTCCCAACGTCGATTCGGTCGAGAAGATGAACGAGTACCTCAATCCGAACGGCGTCCCGGCAGTCGAAGCGTCTGCGATCAACGGCACCGGCGTCACGGCCACGTTACGCGCGGCCGTGACACGGATTCTCGACAACCTGAAACGCAACGTCGATACGACCTTGCACGATGAGCCGGAGCTGGCCGCGCCGGACATGTCGGCGAAATCGGGTGTAACGCAGTCGTCAGCCGGCACTCCGAAGCTGTCGATGAAAACGATGTCGTCCGCAGAGCCTGCGTCTCCGCCGCCTGCTCCATTCGATGCCGAGGCGACGATGGCCGTATCGCCGTTCGAGGTTCACGAATACGAGCCTGAGTCGTACGAAGGAGTGGCTGTCGCCGAGGAAGAGGATCCATTCGGAGCGATGGCCGCTGTCGAGCATGAGCCCGATCAGGCAGGCGATCCGTTCGGCGAAAGCGCGGCGGCGATTCACGATCCCGGCGCTGAGCGATCGGAGCTCCAATCGCTGCTGACATCGGCAAGCGCAGTCGTGCAAGCGCTCGAAGCCGCGCTCGAAAGTGCGAAGAAGCACGAGTCGGAGTTGCGCGCAAAACTAAAGTAGCGCGTTTTTGTCATTCCGAGCGGGCGGTGGTTGGGGGGCGAGGAATCCCCTGCCCAACTACGCGAAGCGCTCGTCGGCAGGGGATTCCTCTCCGTCCTCCGCTGCGCTCCGGCGGTTCGGAATGACAAGAATCGCGAGAACACCTACTTCGCCTCGCTGTACGGCACGCAGTACGGATCGTCGACGTCGCATGTCGCGAACTCGAACTGCACGGTCGTGTGGCCGATGCCGTACTCGCGCTCGAGCAGTTCATTCACTTGCGCCAGCAGATTGCCGGTCGAGCGCAGCGGGATATCGCCGACCATCAGGTGACACGACAACGCCGGCCGTGATGGCGCCAGCGCCCATATGTGAAGGTGATGCACGCCATCGACTCCGTCCAGCGACGCGATCGCTTTCGTCACCGCCTCGGGATCGATGCCGGCCGGCGTTCCTTCGAGCAGAGATCG
>DATAMS010000251.1:0-6333 GCA_036260495.1 Thermoanaerobaculia bacterium | reverse complement strand
CGATACTCAACGAGAAACCTGAGCTTCTGCCGCCGCGCCGGTTCGTGATGCCGAGCGGAAGGCCGAGAATGCCGAAGACGATGCATGCGAACGGAATCGCGAACATCTTGTTCATCTCGACCTTCGCCGCAAGGTACGTCTCGCGCGCGTCGGCATCGCGCGAGTACTGCGCCCATCGAGCCTGCTCCATCAGCTCGCGGAACGTCATCTCACGCAGCGAGCGCTGGTAGCCGCCATTCGCGTCGGAGTACTTGTCGGGCAGGCGCATTCGCTGCGAGGCGTTGCTGTTGAGATCATAGCGGTCGGGTTTCTTCGGATCCCACAGATGGCTCTCGGCCGTTTTCAGGTTGAGCCAGACCTGGTTGCTCGGTTTCATCACCGAAAGGTTGCCGCTTTCGGCGACGATGATCTTGTTGCTGGAGCGCTGCGGAAGGAGCGTCTGCGGCGTGGCCGCCTCTTTTTTCGCGCTCTGGATCTGCTGCGCGATCGTGACCGGGCCGCTGCTCGTGCCGGTGCGCGTTTCTTCCGCCGTCCGGCTGTCGGCTACGAAAACGCCTTTCCACTGCAGCGTCTTCGGATCGACATCGTTCACGTAGATCGTGAGGTTTTCGTATTCGTCGTAGAAGACCCGAGGCTTGAGCTCCTTCTCGATCTGCGAGGTGAAAATGTCCGATCGCAGCGCCTGCAGTTCGGAGTTGCCGCGCGGCAAAACGAAATTCATCAAGTAAAGGTTGAGGAAGAAGACCAGGACGCTGAAGAGGAACACCGGCCGGTAGATGGTGCGCGTGGAGATGCCGAGGGCGCGCATGGCGATGATCTCGGAGTCGGATGAGAGACGTCCGATGGCGATCAGGATTCCGAACAGCAGCGACATCGGCACCGTCAGCACGACGATGTGCGGCAGCGAAAGATAAAGCAGACGCGCCACGGTGGTCGCCGGCAACGAGCGCTTGATGATCATGCCTGCGAAGTCGAAGAGGTTCTTCATCAGGATGATGAATGTGTAGAAGGAGAAGCCGAGCAAGGTCGGCCCGAGCATCTCCTTGAAGATGTAGCGCGTGAGGATCTTCATCAGCGGTTGGAGTTTATCGCGGTTGTTCGGGGGATTTGTTTCACTCGGAGACGCGGTGTCGCGGAGATTTTCTCCGTGGCCTCCGCGTCTCGGCGTGAAACGCCTTTTGGATCGTCCGCAGAGAGCATTCCGGGTTTTCCTCAGGGTCTCGTAAGATAGATTATGTTAAGTCGTGCATACGATTCCGCTGAGCAAGACCGACGACATCGGCCAATACCGCCGCAGCCGTCGGCAGCGACCCCGCTCCTTTTCCCTGAAACATGATCTCGCCGACCGCCCTCCCGCGCACGACGACCGCGTTCGTCTCGTCGCGCACCGCGGCCAGCGGATGACTCTCCGGCAGCTCGCGGCGCTCGACACGCAACTCGATTCCTCCCGCCACGCGCCGCGCCGCCGCGACGTGACGTACGACGCAACGCCGGCTGCGCGCCTGCTCGATCTCGGCGCGCGTCACGTCGGCGATTCCGTACACGCGCATCCGCATCGTCATCGGCCCGAACGCCAGCTCGCTCAGGATGCGCAGTTTCTGCGCTGCATCGACGCCGCTGATATCGAGCGACGGATCGGCTTCCGCGAACCCGCGTGTCTGCGCCTGCGCCAGCGCGTCCGCAAGCTCGAGGTCATCCTGCTCCATGCGCGTCAGAATGTAATTGCAGGTTCCGTTGAGGATTCCGGTAATCGACTCGATCCGGTCGCCGGCCAGGCCGCGCTGCAACGCGCCGATGATCGGAATGCCGCCGCAGACGCTGGCTTCGAATCCGATGCGCGCGTCGTGGGTGCGCGCGCTTTCGAACAGCTCGCGGCCGGAATCCGCAAGCAGCGCCTTGTTCGCGGTGACGACGTCATGTCCGTTCCGCAACGCACGCCGAACAAACGCTCCCGCCGCATGCACGCCACCGACGAGCTCGACGACGATGTCGCAACCATCGTCGAGGACGTCGATTGCCGAGGTGGTGAATAATGCCGGATTGATTCCGCGCCGCAGTTTGCCTGCGTCGCGGACCAGTATCCGTTTGATGGCGACGTCGACGCCGTGCCGCGCACGGATTCGTTCGCGCTCGCGTCCGAGGAGCTCGACGAAGCCACGGCCGACGGTGCCGCACCCGAGCAGCCCCACGCTCACCCGCCGCATGCCACCCTCCTCGGCAACGCCACTTCCGCCAGCGCCTGATCGAGGTCGTCGATCAGGTCGCGAACATCTTCGAGGCCAATCGACAGTCGAATCAGTCCGTCCGCAATGCCGACGCGTCGTCTCACCTCGGGCTCGACCGAAGCATGCGTCATCGTCGGAGGATGACAGAAGAGACTCTTCACGCTGCCGAGGCTTTCAGCGAGCGTCCAGAGGCGAAGGCGTTTCGTGAAGGCGATCGTGTCCGCGACGCCGGCATCAAGCTCGAATGAAACGATGGCGCCGAATCCCGGATAGTGAATGCGCGCGATCTGTTCCTGCTCACGCAGATACGCCACCACTACGGATGCGTTCTGACAATGCCGAGCCATCCGCAGTCCGAGCGTTTTCACGCCGCGAAGGATCAGAAAACAATCCTGCGGGCCCGGCACGGCGCCGATCGCGTTCTGGAAAAACTTCAAGTCATTGAAGAGCGACTCATCGTCAGTGATCACAGCGCCGCCGAGCGCGTCGCTGTGACCGTTGATGTACTTCGTCGTCGAGTGGAGAACGATGTCCGCGCCGAGCGCAATTGGCTGCTGCAGCACGGGCGTGGCAAAGGTGTTGTCGACGACGGTGCGGATTCCGGCGCGGCGCGCGATGGCGCTGCAGGCGGCAATGTCAGTGACCTTCAGCAGCGGATTCGATGGCGTTTCCAGCCAGAGAAGTTTCGTTTCCGGCCGGATCGCCGACTCGACGGCGGCAAGATCGCTGGTGTCGACAAACGTGAAGTCGATCCCGAACTTCGCAAAGTACTTCGTGAAGATGCGCCACGCGCCGCCGTACAAATCCTGCGTCGAGACGACGTGGTCGCCTGTCCGGAGTAACGACAGCACGTTGTGAATTGCCGCCATGCCGCTGGCAAACGCGAGCCCGTATCGCGCGCCCTCGAGCGAGGCAAGACATTCTTCGAGCGCGCGCCGCGTGGGATGCTCGGTACGCGCATAGCCGAAGCCGCGGTGAACGCCGGGCTCGAGCTGGCCAAAGGTTGAGGTCTGGTAAATCGGAACAGTGACGGCGCCGGTGGCCTCGTCATTGGGCTGACCGGCGTGGATTGCGAGCGTATCGAAGCGGTACATGTCGTTCCCCTCCTGCCGCGCGGGTGGCGGCGGATGTTCGCTGCTGACGTTTCGGGGAGAAAATCTTTAGGAGGGACCCGGGTCGGGGAAGCAGTCAGTCTACGCGTCCGCGCCCGGGCGGCGCATCACCATTCGGCGCATCGACATCATGGTGTGGCGAGACATGTTGGGGCGGGAGGATAGATGTGCCTCGCGTTTCTGTCAACGCCAAAAGTGTTTCACGCGGAGACGCGGAGAGCACGGAGCCGGTTTTCTCGGCGCCCTCCGCGTCTCTGCGTGAAACGCTTCTAATCAAACACTCTCTTCATCGACACCTTCGTGTAGACCAGCTCGAATCCGCGTCGGAGCACATTCCGATGCGATGCGCTTCCCGGCAGCGTCGAGACGAATGCCAGCTCGCATCCCTCCCCGCTCGCCTCGGCCAAGCGCCGCGCGACCAGCGCATTCTGCACGCCGCGGCCGCGAAATTCGGGGAGCGTGGCCGCGCCGAAGAGTCCGACGACGCCGAGGTCGCGGACGCTCACGGATGCGGCGGCGCCGCATGCGATTCCATCGATCGACGCGAGATAACAACGCCCGCCCTCAGCCGCCGTGAACGCATCGCCAATCTCGCGCAGCATCTCCTCGTCGACTCCCTCGGTCGCAAATCCAGCAGCGCAGACGCGGGCCCAGGTCGAAGCTTCGTTACGATCGATGAGATGAACTTCGATCGCTGGATCGGCAGGATTCGACACGATCGCATCGATCCGCTGCACGAAGACATTCTCGAACTCGAAGAATTGGTAGCGGCGTGACGACAACTCCGCGAGCAGGATCGGATCGCTCCACGGCGTAATGTGAATCGAGCAGGCGGCGCCGCGCGAACGAAAGAAATCCTCGATGCGATCGACGTCATCGATCGTGACCGGTCCGCCGATTCCTACGCCGATCGCTTGCGTGATCGGCGAGTCGGGCGTGAAGAAAACCGCCTTGCCGCCGGCGACATCGAGAACCTCGCCGCCGGCTCTTGCGAACGCGTTCGCCTCTCCGACGCGCGCCTGAAACGCTTCGAGCCGCCGCGCCAGCGCCGCGTCACCGACGATCATTCGTTCTCGATCCGCCGCAACAATTCTTGCAGTGCTGAAACGATCTCGCTCTTATCCACGTTCGCCTTGCGGAAGCTGAGATTGACGCTGAACGGAAGTGTCTTGTCCTTCACCTGCCAGGTGAAGTTCTTCGGACGGCCCGCAGTCTTCGCCGCTGGCTTCGCGGTCTGCTTGCGGACTTCATCACGCGTCAATTCGCCCGCACCGAAACGGCGGACGACATCTTCCATCGCCGCTTCGTCGCCAGCGCGAGCGATCTGCACGAGAATGGATTTGTTGGAGATCCCAGCCTCGCGGCACATCGCGCGGATGCGGTCGGGGATCTCGTTGATCGACAGCGTCTCGGTGATGGTCGTGCGCGACTTGCCGATGACGTGCGAGATCTTCTCGTGCGTGTATCCGAACTTCTGCTGCAGCGCCAGAAAGCCTTCCGCTTCTTCAAACGCGGTCAGATCCTTCCGCTGAATGTTTTCGATCAGCGCGATCTCGAGCTGCTCTTTGTCGTCGACATCGAGCTCGATCGCCGGAATCTCGTCGAGCCCGGCCAGCGATGCCGCGCGGAAACGGCGCTCACCGGAGATGATCTGGTAGCGATTGGGGCCGGCGTTGCGGACGAGGATCGGTTCGAGCACACCTTTTTCTTTGATTGACGCTGCCAGTTCCTCGATGTTGCCGAGCTGCGTGCGTGGCTGCTCGGCATTCGGCTCAATCAGCTCGAGCGGAATCATGGAGCCGATGTGACGCCCGGAGCGGCGCGTCAGCTCTTCGACAAAATGCGCGTCGTGGCGCATGGAGGAACGCTCGGGCAGGCCGCGTTTCATGCTCATGAAGTAACCTCAGACACGGGACAGGATCTCCTCACTCAGCGAGTAATACTCCATCGCGCCGCTCGATCGCGGCGCAAAGGTAAAGATCGATTCTTTGTACGCGGGACTCTCTTCGAGCCGGATCGATTTCGTGATCACGGTGTTGAAAAGCCGCTCCCCGAAGACCTGGCCGATCTGCTCGTGGATGTCGCGCGCCAGCGTGGTGCGCTTGTCGTGCATCGTGATGACGACGCCGAGGAGTTGAAGGTTCGGGTTGGGGCGTGCTTTGATTTTCTCGATCGTTTCGAGCAGGTCGTCGGTGCCTTCGAGCGCGAAATACGACGATTGAATCGGCACCAGAACGTGGCTCGACGCCACCATGGCGTTGACGGTGATCATGCCCAGCGTCGGCGGCGTGTCGATGAAGATGTAGTCGTACTCGGTCGACGCGGCCACCATTTTGTCTTTGAGCCGGAACGGTCCGTCGAGCTCGCCGATCAATTTCGATTCGAGTTTGGCCAGCGCGATTTTCGACGGCGCAAGAAAGAGGTTCGGCAACGGCGTCGGGACGATGACGTCACTGAGAGGCAATTCTTCGCTGACGAGCACATCGAACATCGACCGCGAAATGCTGCGCGGATCGACGTAGCTCATCGTGCTGTTGGCCTGCGGATCGAGGTCGATCAGCAGCGTTTTGAAGCCCTTGTTGGCGACGGCTGCAGCGAGGTTGATGGTGGTGGTCGTCTTGCCGACCCCGCCTTTTTGGTTGGCGACAGTGATGATCATTGAACGGGTCCGATTGTAACCGCGGGAGTCGGTTGTCGGGCGTCGGGTTTCGGAGATTTTCGGTCGGGATCGCGTTGTTTCTATCTACGACCCCCCACTCCCGACCCGCGACTCCCCCACCCCTCACATCTTGTACTTGCCCAGCTCCTCGGTATCCAACTGCTCGAACCACGTTTTCGCTTTCTCGTCCTGATCCTCGTCATCGGGCGTGATCGTTTGGGCCATATCGAGGACGGATTGGGCGACGTAGATCGGGGCTTCGGTGCGGAGTGCGAGGGCGATGGCGTCGCTCGGACGGGCGTCGAGCTCGAGGGTGCGATCCTCGCCGGAACGGTTC
>DATAMS010000214.1:0-1869 GCA_036260495.1 Thermoanaerobaculia bacterium | reverse complement strand
ATGGGCGCCGGAGCGCAAGCCAACGATCAAAGCAGCGATCCGCGCGGAGACGGCGATCCTGATGGACTTGCTGCAACGGTAAATGGCTAATTTGAAAAACCGGTCACCACAGAGACACAGAGGTCACAGAGACACCTCCGTGTCCTCTGTGTCTCTGTGGTTGCCTTTGCTTCGGCGACCACAATGAACAGACTTCGCAAGACAGAGGATGAGCCCGTGCGATGCGCCTGGGCTCGCACTCCGCTCGGCATTGCCTATCACGATCTCGAGTGGGGCGTACCCGTTCATGACGACAACATCCTCTTCGAGTTTCTTACGCTCGAAGGTGCGCAGGCCGGGCTGAGCTGGGAAACGATTCTCAAGAAACGCCAGGCCTATCGCCAGGCGTTCGCCGGCTTCAACCCGGCGCTGGTGGCCAGGTTCAGCGCCGCACGAGTGGCGCGGTTGCTCGAGAATCCTGGCATTGTGCGCAACCGTCTCAAGATCGCCAGCACGGTAAGCAACGCCAAGGCCTTTCTTGCAGTGCAGCGCGAGTTTGGGAGTTTCGATTCTTATGTCTGGACCTTTACCGGCGGGACTCCGCGCAGAAACCGCTGGCGAACGCCCGGACAGGTCCCGGCGCGAACAACACAGTCCGATGCTCTGAGCAAAGACCTGTCGCGCCGGGGATTCAAGTTTGTGGGATCGACGATCTGCTACGCCTTCATGCAAGCGGTGGGCATGGTGAACGATCATGCCATCGGTTGTTTCCGGTATGAGCGCGTCGGGAATAGATAAGAGATCGGCAAGGACGCCACCCTGCCCGGCTGGGGCAAGTCGTAGACGCTGCCAATTTTCGGGGTGCAGTTCTCTTATGAGGATGCCGCGATCTACCGCTCGATCCAATCGGTCCAGACAATATAGCCAAGATCGTGGCTGCGGATGCCGATGCGCACACGGCCGGAGGCGCGCCCGACGTTTGCCTTCAATTGGAGCCGCTCACCCGCCGGCACTTCGTACGTCTGTTTACTCCACGGCGAGATGGTGTGCCGCGATCGCGTACTACCCGACTGTACTTCGACGATGAACTGCGGCCGGTCCGGAGCGCCTAAAAAAACGAATGGTTCCTCCGAATAGTTGCGCAATTCGAGGCTGACCGTGCCATCGGCGGCGACGTTTCCGGCGGAAAGACTGAGTCCGCGCGGAGCCTCCTCGGCTTCCTCAGAATCTCCACGCGGAGCGAAGAGTCCCGTGCCTGAGCGCGAGACCGACGTCGTCGTCACGCACCCAAGCGCACCCAAAACGAGAGCAATTGCAAACCATCGCATGATCGCCATTTCCCTTGTCGGATTTTAGTTCCATCATGATCGAACGCGTTCGCTGGCGGGCAATTGTTACAACTCCGTACCACGATGCGCGAAGTGTCACGTCAGATTGAGCATGAGTGAGACTCTCTGTTACCCTCGAAACTGTGGGACCGCGTTGCGATGACTTGCCGAAAGGAGCGTTCGATGACAACCATTGAGACCAAGCCGCGAGTCACAGCATTTGCTCCTCAATTCCTTGTCGATGATCTGGAGCGCTCGATCGCGTATTACCGGAAGTTGGGCTTCGCATTCGGCGAGCCCTGGGGCGGTTTCTATGCCATCGGTCATCTGGATGGCCACGAACTTCACTTGAAGGAAGCGCCCACGAATCAGGCGGAGCGACGTTCCCGGCGCGACAACGAGCATCTCGATGCCGCTGCGGGCGTCGACGGGATCGAAGCGTTCTACGAGCATTGTGTCGCCAACGGTGTGACAATCGTGAAGGCTCTCGCGCCGACCGCATGGGGCACAAAGGACTTTTATATCGAGGATCCCGACGGCAACATCGTCTCTTTCGGCGGCC
>DATAMS010000213.1:0-2962 GCA_036260495.1 Thermoanaerobaculia bacterium | reverse complement strand
GATCGGTCTGCAGATCTTCGAGCCGCGCCACGAAGCCGTAGCCGTCGTCCGTGGCCAGCAACCACAGATCGTCGGCGTCGCCCATCATCACCGACACGAATGTCGCGCCGGGCGCGGGCGAGGTGAACGCCGTCAGCGGCTCGCCGTGGCCTTTCGCCGACGGCAACTCGTGCGCCGGCAGCGAGTACGTGCGGCCCATCGAATCGATGAACACCGCGAGCTGATTGCTGCGACCGCGCGCCGAGTGGAGGAACGCATCGCCCGACTTGTACTGCAGCGTCGTCGGATCGAGATCGTGCCCTTTGCCCGCGCGCACCCAGCCGCGCTCCGACAACACCACGGTCACCGGCTCCGACGGAATCAGCGCCGTCGCATCGAGCGCTTTGGCTGCTTCTCGCTCCACGATCGGCGAGCGGCGGCGGTCGCCGAACTCTTCGCCATCCTTCACCAGCTCGTCGCGAACTTGTTTGCGCAAACGTGCTTTCGACCCGAGGATCTTTTCGAGCTCGGCGCGCTCGGCTTCGAGCTTGGCCTGTTCGCCACGGATCTCCATCTCCTGGAGCTTGTTCAGGAATCGCAGCTTCAGTTCGAGGATCGCTTCAGCCTGCAGCTCCGACAATTTGAACCGCGCCATCAGCACCGGTTTTGGCTCGTCTTCGCGGCGGATGATGCGGATCACTTCGTCGATGTTGAGATACGCGATCAGGTAGCCGTCGAGGATGTGGATGCGCGCGTTGACGTGATCGTAGCGATGCTGCAGACGGCGCCGCACGGTCTCGATGCGGAACTCCAGCCACTCGCTCAGCAAGTCCTTGAGCGGATAAAGTTTCGGCCGTCCGTTGAGACCGATCATGTTCATGTTCACGCGATAGGTGCGTTCGAGATCCGTCGTGGCGAAGAGATGCGCCATCACCTCATCGAGATCGACGCGGTTCGAGCGCGGCACGAGCACGAGACGTGTCGGGTCTTCGTGATCCGACTCATCGCGCATGTCCTCGATCATCGGCAGCTTCTTCGCGTTCATCTGCGCCGCGATCTGCTGCTGCACTTTGGATCCCGACACCATGAACGGCAGCGCGCTGATGACGATGTCGCCGTTCTCGATCTCCCACTTCGCGCGTTGCCGGATCGAGCCGTTGCCGGTCTTGTACATCTCCCGGATCTCCGCCAGCGGCGTGATGATCTCCGCCTCGGTCGGAAAGTCCGGCCCTTTGATGTGCTTCGTCAGTTGCGCGATCGTGGCGTCGGGATTGTCGAGCAACTCGAGGCACGCGCCGACGACCTCGCGCGTGTTGTGCGACGGAATGTCCGTGGCCATGCCGACCGCGATGCCCGACGCGCCGTTGAGCAGCACGTGCGGTAATCGCGACGGCAGCAGCTTCGGCTCGCGCAGCGTGCCATCGAAGTTCTGTCCCCAATCGACAGTCCCCTGCTCCAGCTCCGAGAGCAGCGATTGCGCGAACTTCGAGAGCTTCGACTCCGTGTAGCGCATCGCCGCGAACTCTTTCGGATCGTCCGGCGAGCCGAAGTTGCCTTGTCCCTCGACTAACGGGTAACGCATGGAAAACGGCTGGGCCATCAGCACCATGGCGTCGTAGCAGGCCGTATCGCCGTGCGGATGAAACTTGCCGATGACGTCGCCGACCGTGCGCGCCGACTTCTTCGGCTTCGCATTCGGCCCCAGCCCCAGCTCCGACATCGCGTAGATGATGCGGCGCTGCACGGGCTTGAGACCATCGGCCACATGCGGCAGCGCGCGGTCGAGGATGACGTACATCGAATAGTCGAGATACGCCTTCCGCGCGAACTCGGCGACAGGCTGATGCTCGACCTCAGGAACGATGGGCGGCGGCGGCGAGAAGGAAGTCTGATCTTTCGATTTTCGGGTAGCCATCAAGTCCTGGCGCGGGCTGAAATAGTGACACGCATACGTTACTGCATCTGCTCGCATCGAGCGAACAAGAAGAATCGCGGCTCAGCGATATCGCGGACGTCATCGCCGAGGTACGATTTCGATCGTGTACGAAAACGTCGAGTGGGTGATCACGTACCCACGCACTTTGATACTCGGCCCGGTGTCCATAGAATCGGGCTGGCGCGAGCGGCTGCGTACGGCGATCGAAACGAGCGGCAAAAAGCACGGCGTCGTTGCAGCCGAGGCTGGGATCACTGCAGCCACGCTCAGCAGGATTCTCACGGCCGCGCACGAGCGGCCCGCGCTCGACACCATCGCGCGGATCGCGCACGCCGTCGACGAGAACGTCGGATGGATCCTCGATGAACCAAGTTACGTGTTGTCCGCGGACGAGCAGAAGAAATTACACGACGCGATGAGGATTCTGGAGACGTCGCTGCGAAGCGCCACGAGGCAACGTCACAAAGCACGCGCCGAGTCGAACGCCATCGCGGTCACCGCAAACCGCGAGATCCCGCGCGCCTTCGCCGCCGCTGGCGCACGATTGATCTACGAGGCCGCGGGCGATTCGATGATCGGCGCGGCTATCGCCGACCGCGATCTGCTATTCGTGAAGCCGACGAACAACATCCGCGAAGCCGCCCGCAAGATCGTCGTCTGCCGCCTCGGCGCCGACGAATACGTCAAACACCTCGACGTCCGAAACGGCCATATCCGCCTTCTGAGCCGCAACGAGCGCCACGGCCCAATCGAAGTCGGTAGCGACGACGAATTCGAGCTGATCGGAATCGTCGTCGGGCGTGCAGGTGCGCCGGTGGCTTGAGCGAAAGTCAAAAGCGTTTCACGCGGAGACGCGGAGGTGCGGAGGGTTTCTCCGTGCCTCCGCGTCTCCGCGTGAAACAGGTTTACCAATCAAAACACGCAGCGGCAGTTTGCGTTGGCGTTGCTCTTCGCGGCCGTGCAGCAGGCGTAGCTGGAACTGCTGCAGGTCACCGAGCACGAACCATACGAATTTGAGGTCGAGCAGGAGGACGAACCAACTCCGCC
>DATAMS010000212.1:0-7305 GCA_036260495.1 Thermoanaerobaculia bacterium | reverse complement strand
GTCCGACCTACGTTAAGCGATATTCTGACTGTCTATGTCCTCCACCTTCTTCGCGACACCAAAAGCCTTTCGCAAATGGCTCGAGAAGCATCACGCGGAGAAATCGGAATTGCTTGTCGGGTTCTACAAGAAAGGCTCCGGGAAGCCGTCGATTACCTGGCCGGAGTCGGTCGATCAGGCATTGTGTTTTGGTTGGATCGATGGCGTGCGGCGGCGGATCGATGATGACAGTTACAGCATCCGCTTCACGCCGAGGAAGACCGTCAGCAACTGGAGCGCGATCAACATCAAGCGCGTGGCGGAGCTGACGAAACTTGGATTGATGGCGCCGGCCGGGTTGCGCGCGTTCGAGAAACGACGCGAGGACAAGCCGGCGATTTACTCGTACGAAAACAAAGTGCGCACGCTTGAAGCAGCCGATGAGAAGCGGTTCCGGGCGAACAAAAAGGCCTGGGCGTTCTTTACGACGCAGGCGCCGTCGTATCAGCGCGTGGCGATCTACTGGGTCACCAGCGCGAAGCAGGAAGAGACGCGCGAACGCCGGCTGGCCACGCTGATCGATGATTCGGCGCACGGCCGGCGGCTTGGCATCGTCACGCTGAAACCGAAAAAGTCGTGACCGCGTTGTCACTAACTCTCTGCACCCTTCGGCGTCAAAGCTACGTATTCGTTCGTAGGGGGAGTTACTGCATGCGCTCATCGTCGACGCCGGTCGTCTTCGCTATTGTTTTATCCGCAGGTCTTTCGAGCATCGCGCTGGCCGCCGATCCGCCGCCGCTCCCGGCTCCCGCACCGATCACGGTTCATCGCGCCGAGGGTACGATCACCGTTGACGGCGACCTCGGCGACGCCGGCTGGAAAAACGCGGCCACGATCGATCAGTTCTACGAGACATCGCCCGGAAACAATGTGCCCGCGAAGGTGAAGACCACCGCGTACGTCACCTACGACGAACACTATTTCTACATCGGCATCCGCTGCGAGGATCCGCATCCCGAGGCGATCCGTGCGCCGTATGTCGATCGCGATGCCGTCATCGGCACCGACGACAACATCGCCGTCTTTCTCGACACGCGCAACGACAAACGCACGGCGATGGAACTGCGCGTCAATCCGCGCGGCATTCAGGGCGACGGCATCTACAACGACACGAACGGCAACGAAGACTTCTCGCCCGATTTCTACTACGACACGGCGGCGAAGATCGATGCCGGCGGATGGAGCGCCGAGTACCGCATCCCGTTTTCGTCGCTGCGCTACGACAACAAGGACGCGCAGACCTGGAACATCCTCATCTGGCGCAACTATCCGCGCGAGTTCCGTTACGCCTTTCAAAGCGCGCCGATCGAGCGAAGCTCCAACTGCTACGTCTGCCACATGCATCCGCTGATCGGACTGACCGGTCTGCCGAAGGCCGGTCACTTCGTCGCCGCGCCGTACGTCACCGCGCAGACGACCGAGACGCCGGAAGGCGCGCCGGGCTCGCCGCTGCAACGCGATCCGTTGCACAAGAACGCGGGCATCGACGTGAAGTGGACGCCGACGGCGACGAACGCCGTCGACATGACCGTCAATCCCGACTTCTCGCAGGTCGAAGCGGACATCGCCCAGATCACCGTGAATCAGCGCTTCGCTGTTTTCTATCCCGAGAAGCGTCCGTTCTTTCTCGAAGGTTTCGACCTTTTCGACACGCCGCTGCAGGTTGCCTACACGCGCACGATCACCGCGCCGCGCTTCGGCGCGCGAACCACGGGACGCATTGGCAACACCGCGTACACGCTGCTCATCGCCGACGACAAAGGCGGCGGTCTGACCATTCTTCCCGGTCCGCTCGGCAATGATTTCGCGCTGCAGGATTTCAAATCGATCGATGTCATCGGACGCATTCGCCACGAGCTCGGCGCATCGTTCGTCGGCGCCGTCCTGACCGATCGCGAGATCCGCGGCGGCGGACACAATCGCGTTCTCGGACCCGACTTCCAGTGGCGTCCCGGCGACCACGACGCCATCACAGGCGAGCTGCTGTTCAGCCAGAATGAGAATCCGGACCGGCCCGATCTTTCGTCGTCATGGAACGGCGAGCGTTCAACGTCGCATGCCGCGTACGCCGGTTGGAACCACAACGCGCAAAAATACGATTGGTTCGTCGAAGGCCGCGACCTCGGCAACGCCTTCCGCGCCGATCTTGGCTTCGTTCCGCAGGTTGGGTTTCGCGAAGTCGATGGCGGGGTTGGCCTCCGCTTCTATCCCGAACACAGTCTGTTGAGTTTCGTCCGGCCCAATATCTTTGTCGACCGGCAGACCGATCTCGACGGAAACACGATCTACCGCCGCTTCTCACCGGGTATCAACGTGAACGGCGCCAAGAATCTTCAGGCACAGGCGGTGGTGCTTCTCAAGAATCAGACGCGCGTCGGCAGCGATCTGCTGGAAGAGACCTATTTGAACTGGTTTATTCAGTTCGATCCGTCGCGACGATTTCCGCGGATCACGTTCAATGGCCGCGCGGGCGACATGATCGATTTCGCCAACGGCCGCGTCGGCAAAGGCTCATCGCTTGGCCTCGCGGCAACGGTTCGCCCGCTCGACCGGCTCACGTTCGAGCCGAACGTCACCCACGAATGGCTCAACATCAATGGCGGCCGGCTCTACACGGCCGACGTCGAGCGACTCAAGACGACGTACAGTTTCTCGTCGAAATCGCTCGTGCGGATCATCACTCAGTACGTCACGACGGACCGAAACCCCTCGCTCTACAGTTTCGCGGTCGCGCCCCACAGCGGCTCCTTCCTCGGATCCGTCCTCTACAGCTACAAGATCAACTGGCAGACTGTTCTCTTCCTGGGCTACGGCGACGACCGCACGATCACGCCAAGCAACGACCTCGTGAAACTCGATCGGTCGCTGTTCTTTAAAGTGTCGTACGCGATACAGAAGTGATCGTGTTGCGGGCCGGATGCACGACACCCCTCATCCGGCTTCGCCACCTTCTCCCCTCGCAAAAAAGCGCGAGGGGAGAAGGCGCTCGATGGGAGGGCGTCGCGTAAGGACTCAACGATCACAACACGATTCACGCAACATTCGCCGGCATTGCCGGCGGCGGATCCCGACCTCGTCAATCGACGAGCCGGCCAGCCGCATTGCACCAGGAGACGAGTGGACTACGCCTTTCTCCTTAGGAATGCGCTCATCACGGCGAGATGAATCAGCAAAGCTGCGATGGCTGCGAGGCTTGCTGACGAAAGAATATCCGCGATCCCGTGGTAGCGCATGAACAGCTCCAATGCAAAGTAGGCGAGTGCTGCAAGGGCGAGAGGGGCAAGCCAGCGCCGCTTGAACGCGCCGATCGACACGGCTAGCGACGCGGCAAACGCGGAGTGGGTGCTGTAGTCGAGGCTGAGGGATGGCCAGAACTGATAGCGATTGTCGATCGTGCGGACGAGGTACACGAACCCGATCGCTGCGCCGGCGGAAATGTAGTAGGCGACCGTCATACGGAGTTTTCGCGGCTTGTGCAGAAAAGGAATGGCGAGAGCAAGGAGCGCGAGCAGCGGATTGAACGAATCGGCGACTGCGTCGAGGATTCTGTAGGTGGTCGCGGTCACTTCCTGCTCCGCGGAGGCAGTCTATCCCGCTGCCCGTTTCGAAAGGCAATCCCCATATGACGCAGATGACGCCGATGTGAGTCTGCATCTGCGTTTCATCTGCGTCATCTGCGGATCGGTCCCCATGACGGGGTAGGGATCGGTGGTCCGTTCGACTCTCCTCAAGTACGGACGGAAACCCTGACGGGGTGAGCGAATACACGGAATGTGGCCGTCCTTACTTAACGTAGGCTGCCGAATCAATGGACAGCCAGGAGGATGTCCATGAAACGCCTCGGCTTTCCTGCACTCGCTCTCGTCGTGCTGTCTTGTCTTCCGCAGTCCGCGCTTGCCTGGAACGCTACCGGTCATGAGCTGGTCGCCGGCGTTGCCTGGGACAACATGTCGCCTGATACGCAGCAGAAGGCGATCGCGCTCCTGAAAAGCGCGCCCAAAGATGCCTGCCTGCTCGATCTTTTCCCGGGCGACTCGCGGCCGCTGGCAGAACGTCAGCGCGAGTTCTTCATGCGCGCCGCGACCTGGCCCGATGTCGTAAAGTCGGGGGCCTGTACCCGTTTCAATCAGGGGAATTGGCATTTCGCCGACCGCTTCTGGAAGGGCGTTTCGGGCGGCACTGGCAGCGATACGCCCACCGACGACGCGGCGATCCCCATGGCGACAACGAACGCCGTCGAGCGACTGACCGCGTTGCGCGGCACGGTCAACTGCGACACGTGCGGAACGCCGGCGGAACGCGCGACGCAACTCGCCTGGATCCTTCATCTCACGGGCGACATCCACCAGCCGCTTCACGCGGAGGCCCGCGTCACGGCTGCGAGTCCGCAAGGCGACCGGGGCGGAAACGATTTTCTCCTCGCGCCGAAGTCGATCTCTCCGCTGCACACGTTCTGGGATCGGATCATCGACAACTCAATTCTCGATAAGCCGGGGGAAAAGCAAATCGAATACCTCGATCGCGTCATCGCCATGATCGTGCACGATCATCCGAAGGCGTCCGAGGTTGCAAGGCTGAAGGCTGGGGACTTCGAAGCGTGGTCGATCGAAGGATTCGAGACCGCGAAGAGCGTGGCGTATCCGGCCAGTCTTCACGAGAAGCAGACTCCGGCCACGGCCTATAAAAAGCAGGTGTTCTCGATCGCGGATGAAGCGATCGCGATCGCCGGCTACCGGCTGGCCGATCTGCTCGACACCACGCTCGGCGCTGGCGGCGGCACGACGGTCCACACGACACTACCTTCTCCCGCCCACATCGTCATTGTGATCGAGGAGAACAAGTCGTTCGGCAATGTCATCGGATCGTCGAAGGCGCCGTTCATCAACAATCTGGCGTCGCGCGGCGCGTCGTTGACGAAGTTCTTTGCCTCCCATCATCCGAGCCAGCCGAACTACATCGACTTCTTCGCCGGCGACACCCTCGGCGTCTGCAAGGACGAATGTCCGATCGGTCCGTTCACTTCGCAGAACCTCGGCGCGGCGCTGATCGCGGCGGGCAAGTCGTTCGCCGGCTTCGCTGAGAACTTGCCGGCGTCGGATGCGCGCACGACGTGTGGCGGTACGTTGTTCGTTCCGAAGCATTGCCCGTGGGTCGATTTCACGAACGTTCCTGCATCCGCCAGCAAAGACTTCAGCCAGTTCCCTCACGATGCCGCTGGTTTCGCGGCGCTGCCCGACGTCAGCTTCGTCATCCCCAATCTGACTGACGACATGCACAGCGGCAGCAGTGTCGCCAAGGAGGTCAGCAACGGCGACGCGTGGCTCAAGACGAACCTGAGCTCCTACGCCGATTGGGCGGAGCAGAACAACAGCCTGTTGATCGTGACGTGGGATGAAGACAGTTCTTCGTACACGACGCATTGTCCCGGTACGGTGATCACGACGACACCGCCGAAGAATCGCATCCCGACGATCGTGATGGGCCAGCCGGTCGCGCCGGGCACGACATCGGCGGCGAGCTACTCGCACCAGGATCTTCTGCGAACGCTGCTCGACATTTACGGCATTGCGCCATTCGGAGCAGCGACGACCGCGAAAGACATCACGGATATCTGGAAGTAGGCGGGTCGCATGAAACGTGATTCGCTGCTTCACCGGCTGGTGTTTGCTGGAGCTTTGTCGCTCTGGTTTGTTCTTCTCGTTGCGAAAGATGATCCGGCGCTGATCGGCCATACGACCGGCACGTTTGGTGTGGAGCAATGCCCGCCCACAGGCGACGCAAATGCGACGAGTGCTCCTGATCCGTATCTCAACGCGCTGAAGAATCGCGATATCGCACCCGGTTCTTACACGCACATCACAGTGACGAAAATCATCGCTGACGTTCCGGCCGCGAGGATGGCGAAGCATGACCGCCGCGACCGGTGGACAGAAGCGCAACGAGAATCGCTTCGAAAAAAGGAAGAGACCGGAATCGAAGTAATCGGCTATCTGGCGGGGGTGAACCTCGAAGATCCGGAGTCGTGCAATTGTAAAAACCCGATCCACAGGGACCATCACATGTGGCTTGTTCCGGCGGCGGGCAACAAGCAAGCGAAATCGATGGTCGTGGAATTGAGCCCGCGCCTGCTGGACGCACATCCGAACTGGCCCAAACTGGCGTCCAAAGCCTGGCACGACGGCACGCTCGTCCGAATCCGCGGCTGGCGTATGTGGGATCAGGAGCACCCGGAGCAACTTCATAACCGCACAGACAAGAGCGGCAAGCTGCATCACGCCACACGGGCCACGTTATGGGAGATTCACCCAATCCACGAGATCGAAGTGCAGGATGCGAACGATCAGTGGGTGCCGATTGAATCAGGTTTTCATTGAACGAAAGTGTGGAGGCTGGCGCATACCGCGATATATCATTCTCAAATGCTGCGCACGATTGAAGGTGTGATTGGACCCGGTCTGATACTTCGCCCGTTGGAACCAATCGAGCTATTTGCCGGGCAGCGCGTTTTGATCACCGTGCTCCCAGCTTCAGAGACTGCACTACTCGCCGAGCCTGCGCTCAATGAGTGGCTTCATCCAGAGGAGGAGGCTCGTTGGTCGTATCTGAGTCAGTGAAGGCTTTGATGATTTCTCTGTGATCTCTGCGCCTCTGTGGTTGACGGTTTTCACGCCAGATTCTCGCCCGTCATGCACATACCCAGGTCGCGGAGGAGGCCGTCGCGGAGGTCGTAGACCCAACTGTGGATGGCGAGCGATTGTCCGCGCGACCAGGCGTCGCGCACCACGGTGGTCTTGCTCACGTTGATCGCCTGCTCGATCACGTTGAGCTCGCAGAGGCGTTGCTGGCGCGCGTCCGCGGGAAGGGCATCGAGCTGCGGCTGGTGTTTGGTGCGGACGTCCTGGACGTGGCGGAGCCAGTTGTCGGCGAGGCCGAGTTTGTCTTCGCGCAACACCGCGCCGACGCCGCCGCAGTCGTAATGGCCGCAGACGATGATGTGCTCGACCTTCAGGACCTCGACCGCGAAGTGAATCGTCGAGAGGCAGTTCAGATCGGTGTGCACGACGACGTTGGCCACGTTGCGATGTACGAACATTTCGCCGGGGAGCAGGCCGGTGATCTGCGTCGCGGGAACGCGGCTGTCGGAACATCCGATCCAGAGGTAGCGCGGCGCTTGCTGGCCGGCGAGGCGGCGGAAGAAGTCAGGATCCTGCCGCGTCATCTCGGAGGCCCAGTTGCGGTTGTTGTCGAAGAGATGGCTGAGGTAGC
>DATAMS010000176.1:0-5082 GCA_036260495.1 Thermoanaerobaculia bacterium | reverse complement strand
AACGAGGCGTCCTCCTTCGACAGCGGGGCTACGTTGGGGGCTGGTTTCGAGACGACGGGCGCGGCGTCTTCGCGGAGGATCACCCCGGCGTTGCTCTGGCTTTCGCGGTCGAGGAACTTGGTGGCCAGCCATTTGAAGATGTAGTCCATGATCGATTTGGTCATGGGGATTTCGGGGTTCTTGGTGAAGCCGCTGGGCTCGAACCGGGTGTGCGTGAATTTGTCGACCAGGAAGTTCAGGGGGACGCCGTGTTGCAGCGCGAGGGACGTCATCGTGGCGAAGCTGTCCATCAGGCCGGAGATCGTGCTGCCTTCTTTGGCCATGGTGATGAAGATCTCGCCGGGCGTGCCGTCTTCGTATTTGCCGACGGTGATGTAGCCTTCGTGGCCGCTGATCGAGAATTTGTGTGTGATCGATTCGCGCTCGTCCGGCAGTTTTCTGCGGACTGCGGTGGGGGCGACGCCGAGGTCGGCGAGTTTCTTGTCGTTGCCGGTGGACAGCGGCTGCGAGCGTTTGCAGCCGTCGCGGTACACCGCTACGGCTTTGAGGCCCATCTTCCACGCCTCGACATACGCCAACTCGATCTCATCGACTGACGCATTGCTCGGCATGTTGATCGTCTTGGAGATTGCGCCGCTGATATACGGCTGCACGGCGCCCATCATCTTGAGATGTCCCATGTAATGAATGGAGCGCGTGCCGTTTTTCGGTTTGAACGCGCAATCGAACACGGTCAGGTGCTGATCGAGCAGGTGCGGCGCACCTTCGATCGTGTCGTTCTCGTCGATGTACTGGATGATCTCGTTGATCTGTTTGGGATCGTAGCCGAGGCGCTTCAATGCCGTCGGGACCGTCTGATTGACGATCTTCAGCATGCCGCCGCCGACGAGTTTCTTGTACTTCACAAGAGCGATATCGGGCTCGATTCCGGTGGTGTCGCAATCCATCATGAAGGCGATGGTGCCAGTCGGCGCGAGGACAGAGATCTGCGCGTTGCGGTATCCATGTTCCTGACCGAGCGCATACGCTTCATCCCAAACCTGCGTCGCGGCCTCGGCCAAATCTGCCGGCAGCGGACGATTGTTGATGCGGTAGGCGGCGCGGCGGTGTTTGTCGATCACGCGCAGGAACGGCTCCTGATTGATGGCGTAGCCTTCGAACGGACCGACTTTCGCGGCGATGCGCGCGGACTGCGAATACGACTCGCCGGAGAGAATCGAAGTGATCGCGGCAGCGTAGTCGCGTCCATCCTCGGAGTCGTAGGCAATGCCGCGGGCCATGAGCAGCGCGCCGAGGTTGGCGTAGCCGATGCCGAGCGGGCGGAACGCGTGCGAGTTCTTCTCGATCGCCTTCGTCGGATACGACGCGAAATCGACGGTGATCTCCTGCGCGGTGATGACGATGCGCAGCGCGGCGCGGTAGGCCTCGACGTCGAAGCCGGTGTTCTCGTTGTAGAAGCGCATGAGGTTGAGCGAGGCCAGGTTGCAGGCCGAGTCATCGAGGAACATGTACTCGGAGCAGGGGTTCGAGGCGTTGATGCGCGCGGTGTTCGGGCACGGATGCCAATCGTTGACGGTGGTGTCGAACTGCATGCCGGGATCGCCGCAGAGGTGCGCCGACTCGGCCATCTTGCGCATCAGCTCGCGCGCTTTGTACGTGCCCATGACGGACTTCGGCTCGGTGACCGTGTAGGTGTTCCAGTCGCCGTCTTTCTCGTACGCCTTCATGAACTCGTCGGTGACGCGGACGGAATGGTTGGCGTTCTGGAACTGCACGGAGTCGTAGGCGCCGCCGGGCGCGTTGAAGGCGCCGTCGTAGCCGGCATCGATCAATGCCCAGGCCTTCTTCTCTTCTTTTTCCTTCGATTCGATGAAGTCGAGGATGTCGGGATGGTCGGCGTTGAGGATGACCATCTTGGCGGCACGGCGGGTCTTGCCGCCGCTCTTGATGACGCCGGCGAAGCTGTCGTAGCCCTTCATGAACGAGACGGGGCCGGACGCGGTGCCGCCGCCGGCGAGGAGCTCGCGCGAGGAGCGGATGCTCGAGAGATTCGAGCCCGTTCCCGACCCGTACTTGAAGAGCATGCCCTCGGTCTTGGCCAGTCCGAGGATGGAGTCCATCGTGTCGTTGACGGAGTTGATGAAGCACGCCGAGCACTGCGGATGCGGCTCGATGCCGACGTTGAACCAGACCGGCGAGTTGAACGCGGCCATCTGGTAAAGAAGGATGTGCGTGAGCTCGTCGCGGAACGTGTCCCCATCCGCTTCGGTGTTGAAGTAGCCGCCCTGGCGTCCCCACGCGGTGATCGTGCGGACGACCCGGCCGATGAGCTGGCGCACTGACGTCTCGCGGTCCGGCGAGCCGAGGTGGCCGCGGAAGTACTTCGACACGACGACGTTGGTGGCCATCTGCGACCAGAACTTCGGCATCTCGACGTCTTTCTGCTCGAAGACGATCCCGCCGCTCTCGTTGCTGATGGCAGCCGCGCGCGTTTCCCATTCGCAGGTGTCATAGACGTCGATGCCCGCCTTCGTGAAGAAACGCTCGACTTCGATGCCGCCGCCTTTCGTTTCTTTCCTGCGGGCAGGCTTGCTGTTCGAGCGTGGGCGGAGGGGCGTGCTGGGAACCTCGATGGACGTCATGACTGATCTCCTTGCTTCTTAGCGATTGCTTCTTGTCTAGCGATGCAAAAGCGCCCCTACCCGGGGCGCTTTTTGGTTGAGTGAGACGTAGTTAACGGGACAGCAAACGAACGCTGGCGGGTCTGGCCTGTGGTACTGGCGTTTTGACTTTGACGGTGACCTGATACTCGCGAATCTGCAGCGAAACCGACCGCAACGGGCTCCGGACAGCCAAACGGGAAACGTGCCTCAAATCCTTCATCAATCCTCCCCGCGCCATGCAGTTGTCGTTGGTGGGAGACAAGCTACGCCCGGCAGAATCGGATGTCAAGCAAATGACCACAAGATGTTGTGGTCTTGTTGTGCTTTAACACTACAGGGAGCGTAAGTATTCGCCGAATCAGATGTTTAGTCGATGGATTGAAAATGGAGAAGCGAGGCGTTCTCCGCCGTGATTCCACCGCTTCCCCGCAGGTTATCCACAGTATTTTGCACAGGCTTTCGAAGGCAAATCCGCAGAAAATCAACGCATTTTCCACATGTTTTGCACACGATTTCCATGCATGATTCGCGATCACTTTTTCCGCAGCTTTTACGATGCGAATCCGAAGGAAATAGCAGACTCGGCCGGGAAGAAAAACGGCGTAAATGGGGCGGTGTGCCAAACACTGCGGAAAAAGAGGCGTCGCAGTGTTTGCTGCTGTTTTCCTACGCGCCTTTTGATCGGAGACGCGATTCTGCACAACCGTTGTGACACGTGGAACATTAGTGCGGAGGTGTTTCCGAAAGACGTTTCACGCGGAGACGCGGAGCTGCGGAGAAGGCAGTTGGTTTGCCTTCGCGGCTTCGCGGCTTCGCGTGATCAGTATCCGCTGCCCGCTCCGGCGCCGCCGAACGATTTGTCGGTCGGGCCCGCGGAGTCGCCGAGTTGAGGTCCGCCGGCGTCGTGCGACGCTGCCGCGTGATCGCCGTGCGGGGCGACGGCGAGGATGCCGCCGATCTGCATCGCCTCGTCATACGCCGCGACGCGAACGGCCGTCGTGACGAAGCCGGTGGTGGCGCGTCGCAGCGAGCGCGCGAGGACGGCACCGGCGGCGATGAACGCCAAGCCGAACGTGACCAGCTTCGCTTCCATCGGCAGATCGATGCGATCGTTCAGTTCGACGACAATGAGCGCGATCGAGATCGTTCCGGAGATGAGCAGCACGCGATCGCGGAAACGGACGCCCATCGTTAGCAGCACTGCCGCGGTCACGCCGAGGATCAACGCAACGGGAACGCTGGCGGTGAAGTTGTGAAAGATGCGCATGACGATCGTGGCCGCCCAGCCGGTCACCGGCATCGCCAGCGCGATCCCCGCGAAGAGCCATTCGGTCGTAGGCCGCTGCCAGGCCCGGCGCATCGCAACCGCTGCGGCCACGGCGAGGACCGCGGCAAACAACATCGTCAGGAGCAGGAAGTCCCACTTGGCCGCGACGTACGCGACCACGAGGGCGACCGCGCAGACGCCAAAGAACGCGTCGCGCATCCGCCAGCCCGCGAGTCCAGCGGCAAACGCGAAGACGAGAAGCGCTTCGACTTTGCCGGAGCTCGGCAGCGTGAAGATCAGGACGAACACGCCGGCGATCCAGAGCGTCGATTCGAGTCCTGTCGCAAAGAAGTGATACCGGCGGATGAGCCACTCCGCGGTTCCGAGGGCGACGATGCCGGTGAGCCATTCCTTCGGCAGGGAGAGGATGGCGAAGAATCCGAAGAATGCCGCGAGCGCGACGAGCGCCAGAATCGAGAAAACGATGCGCAGCATGATGCCGTTGTGCCGCCACGGCGTTGCCTCCACGCCTGCGACATGCAGACGGCGCAGCGCTTCCGTCCTCTCGTCTTCGACCGATGGCGCCGGAAACCAGCTCATGCCGCCGCCTTCTTCAGCTTCGCGTTGGAGATGAACAGACCGGCGATGGCTCCGATGGTCGAGACGAGGAGATAGAACATGATGAACACCTCTTCACGAATCGCGCTGCAGATGGCAATGTCGACCGCGATCGTGCCGTAAACCCAGGCGTAGATAACGAATGCCGTTGAATTGAAACGACGGGCATAGATCCACGAGGCGATGGCAAGAACGATCGCGATCGCGCACCCGAGGTAGCGCGTGGCGCCGTGCGCGGCAAGGGTGAGCGCGCCCCAAAACGCCAGATTGGCCGCGGCGTTGTCGAACAACGAACGGAACGTCGTCGCCGGGCGAAGACGCAGATCGATGACACGCCAGACTGCGATGATCGCCGCGCAAACGAAGGCCCGGCCCGCGGTCGACACCGGCGCGTCGAAGATCGTGTCGACGCTGCGCCGCTCGAGGCCCAGCCACGACGCCAGCGACGCGATCGACAGCGAGAGCACCAGCCGCGACGCAAAAAAGTACGCGGTCGCCGCGTGCAGCAACGCCAGCAAAAGGAAGTGACGCTGC
>DATAMS010000173.1:0-13585 GCA_036260495.1 Thermoanaerobaculia bacterium | reverse complement strand
ACCCGTATTCGGCGATCACCTGCTCCTCGTGGCTGGCGCGCTCGTCGATCAGGAACGAATACGGATGGTCGTTTTTCGCGATTCGAGATCTTCACACGATCGGAGGTACTGCTTGCGACCCGCGCCTTCGCCATAAGGTGGCGATGAGTGCGCCGGTCAGCGCGCCTAGGGCGTCGGGCAACAGATCAGTGGCGCGGCACATACCGGTGCCCGTGGCTCCTTCCTCGAGCTCAATGAGGATGCCAACCGCCATCGTCGCGATCGCAGCCATCAGCAGTGCGTAACGGCTGCGGCGAACCTGGACCCATGTCATCAGAAAGAACGCGGTCCAAAGAGAGATGTGCTTGTATTTCAATATCGAATTGAGAGTCAGATCGAGCGTGAACCGCAGATCGCATGGAGGTTGGTGGAGGTGAAAGCCGGTGCGGGCCGGGATCCAGACAAGCGACAGGATCACGAAGATCGCATAGGCCCATCGCGCGCCGCGCAGAGCGAAGGCAAAGAGAACGAGCCAGACAAGAATCCCGATCGCTAGAAGCATTTTGCCGATTCATTTTATCAGCGCGGACGCCCTCTTCATCCCATTCAACCTCGAATGCGCTCGAGCTCTTCGATACACGCTTGAACATGTTCCAGGACGGGGTCGCCGCGAAACTCACTATCCGCCGACTCCAGGATCATCCGGAGCCTGGCAATTGAATCGTCGTCATTCGTCTCATCGTTCGTCTCATCAATGCGCGCCGTAAGTTCGCCCAGCTCTTCCAGCACACCGGCAAGAAAGTGTTTCCGGGCCGGATCGTCGACAGAATCGCGCCGTTCGTCCGCAACGAGCTCGGAGAGCAAGCCAAGCATCTCCTCGGAATCAGACCAGTTGATGAAAGACATTTGATGTTGATGCCGATAAGGAAAACTACGATAGTTTGTTTCTCAAGCTCACGGGCACAAATCCGCGCGTCTGCACGGCATTTCGATAGGTCAGCTCGTGAAGCTACCCTGGAACCCACCCTGCTCCCGAGCACGCACACAGAACGTTGCGGAACGCTCGATTCTGCAAGGAGATTTCTAAGACGCCTGTGCCTTCGCAAGCTGGGCAAGTCACCGCATCCGCAGGCCGGGCAGGAAGAAATGAAAGCAACTCAGGGAGCTCGGCAATCGACCGATAGAGAGCACTGCGCCGTTCTGTCTCGCTGGCGGAGCGAGGGGCCGCACCGTCTTCTGTATCGATGAAGAGCACGTCGCCGTTTTCCGAAAGTACGAGATCTGCGGTCCATTCGCGCGCCAGGAGAAGTTGGTTATCTGAAGCATAACGGGTAGCCAGGCCACCATTCACGCCCCACCGTCGTTCGCTTTCGCCGTGATCTTCTGCGACGAGGCGAATGAGAGAAGAGATGAGGCGGCGTTGTGCTTGCGTGATCACATCCATTTTGTAATGAGAAATAAGAGTGCCTGGCCAAAGAACGTAGCGATCGCACATACGAGTGCGAGCCAGTTCAGTGGCACCCGAGGCTGTCGAATTAACGCAGCGCCTGCAAGTCCAATGGCCACGATCGGAGCCAATAGGGCAGTCCCGAGCGCAACAAGCATGATCATCCCGATACCTGGAACAATCCTGATATCGAACGATGAGACGCGTATTGAGAGAAACAGGACCCAGATCGCCGCCCAGATCGCAAGGCAGGCTATTGACGCGGTTCGTAATGGCGCTTTGAACATTTCTCAGGTCTGTTGTCTACAAGAAAGAATTCATTTCTGCGTCTCTCTCACAAATGCCTCGACTGGAAGACCAAGCCAACCGACCATCGCAAGCACTCCATCAATCTCCATGCGACCGCCGGATCGGGCCCGCCGGATCGTGGACTCGCTCACGCCGGTCTGTGTAGCTACGCCGCTCCAGCTCAGGCCGTTCGCGATGCGTTGCCTGTTCATCGCTTCGTACAGTGCCGCTGCATCCAGACGACGCACTCTTACTGTCCTTCGTGCTCCCCGCCGGCCCCTACTGCTTCACAGTCTTGATCAGCGCTTCCATGTGATTGAGATACCGCTCCAGCGCGCGACGCCCGGCGGCTGTCAGCGCGTACTCGGTTCGCGGCACACGTCCCGCGAACGACTTCTTGCAGGAGATGTAGCTTGCTTCCTCGAGCTTGCGGGCGTGGACGCTGACATTGCCGTCGGTCGTTTTCAGGATCGCCTTCAGCTCGACGAATGTCAGCGTCGGATTCACCGCCAGCGCGCTGACCATCGCCAGGCGCGTCTTTTCGTGGATCACGCGGTCGAAGTCCGGCATGTGCGTCTCGACGACGCGGCTCTCGGGTCTTTCCACGCTCTTTCTTGCTGCTGCTGATTTAGCCACCGTAGCTCCTTGCGATGATGAATCCGAAAACGATGTGCAGGCCGCCGAATGCGGCGCCGAGGAGGATGTTCGATGCGCCGAGCGGGACGAGGGCGGCGATGACGCCGAAGAGCATGAAGCCGAGGCCCATCATCGGAATCACGCGGATCGAAAACGCGCCGCTGCTGACGAAGGCGGTGCCGTACAGCAGGAGCCACGTTGCCGGAATCGCCGAATAGGCCTCGGCGCGCACGAGTGCGAGCGTGATCACGGCGCCGGCGACGAGCGGCGCGAAGTAGCTGATGAAGAAACGCCGCGATGCGCCCGACATGAATCGTTCGTCGGATCGCCGCGCTTTGAGCGCCATCGTTCCGAAGCCGATGATCGCCGCGACGACCGCCTCGGCCAGCCAGGTCGCAAGCCACATCCGCAGCGAGCGCCCGAGGAATTGCTGGGAGATCGCCGAGGCGATGATCGCGGTAAGGCCCACACCGACTCCGCCCCATCCCGGAATGGACGTAAACGAGCCCGCTCGCTCCATCGCGCTGCGGATGAAGCGGATGTTGTCGAGCGCGTGCTCGCGCATCGGAAGAGGGGCCTCGGACATGCTCGACATGGTACCGCAAAGTGCTTTGCTTCCCGGCGCTAGTGGGGTGTCGGGGGTGGGGAGTCGGAGACGAACGTGTCATCACGCGGTCGGTAACGTTCCTGGCCGCGGCGCCGTCTCCATCCCGGGGAGAGAGCGATGAAACGACTGATCGGGATGATGTGCATGCTCGCGGCGTTGCGCGCCGGCGCGGACACACTTAGCGATGTGAGGGCTGCCGTCAGCCGGCTGTCAGCAAAGACGCCGGTTCGGGCCACGTTCGCGTTCAGGTCGTTCTCTAAAGCGTCGGGGCGTTTCGCGAACGACAAGGTGAGACGAAACGTTTCGGTGGAAGTCGCTCACGACGCGGCGGGCATCTCGATCACCGTTCCGCAGACGTTGCTCGACGAGGTCTCTCGCGCGCGCAATCGCGGCGACGCATCCGCGCAGAACCTCATCGGCTCGATCGGGACCGTAGGGATCGCCGACGCGCTCGACTTCCGCGACTCGTTTTTGGAGATGCTCGACCATGCAGTCGTGACGCGAGAAGAACGCATCCTGTTCCAGGGGAAACCGGCCCGCCATCTCCTCCTCAAATTACAGGCGCCTCCCAAGCAAAGCGGCACGATCGAGATCGGAACCGTAAAGACCGATGATGAATTGTCGCTCTGGATCGGCGACGATTCCGTCCCACTCGCGGCCGAACGCACACAAAAGAGCACCGCCGGGTTCATGTTCTTCCATGGCACATATTCCGGACGAACGAATTACACCTTCGCTCACACTGCCAACCGTCTCATGGTTGCGCGGCGCGAGGCATCCGGGAGCGGCGCAGGTCTGGGGCAAAACGTTGAGACCACCGACGTGCAGACTCTGACGCTCCATTGAAAGTGATTGGAATTGATGGCGCGTTCTGGCCAGCTCAGCAGTAAACTCTCTTGCCGGCATCATTACGCGAGGAGATTTGATGAGCGCTACCATCCTTTACCGCATCGCCGCAGTTGTTCTGGTCCTGTTCGCGGCCGGTCACACGGCCGGGTTTCTGACACTCACGCCACCCTCGCCCGAAGGAATTGCCGTTCGCGACGCGATGAATCGTGTCCACTTCGCGGTGGGCAGCAAGTCGTATACGTACGGCGGTTTCTACAAGGGTTTCGGCCTCACGATCACCGTCTACATGCTCTTCACCGCGCTGCTGGCGTGGTATCTCGGCGGTCTCGCTGCGACGCATCCCGAGGCGATTGGGATTCTCGGTTGGGCTTTCTTTGCGCTGCAACTCGCCTCGGTCGTTTTGAGTTGGATTTATTTCTTTCCTGTTCCCGCTATCTTCGCCGCCGTCGTCGCGCTCTGTACGGGATGGGCTGCGCTGCTCGTGCGATAGCCTTTGTGTGACTTACATAAGTTCGCCGAGCGCAAATTGTCCGGATATTTCGAAAAAGACCCGGCGGCAGCCGTAAAATGTTGCCATGTCCGTTCCCAAAGCCCTGATCATCACACTGCTCGCTCTCTTTGCACTTCCTGTCTTCGCTGCTGACAACCGATGGAGCATCCAGGGACCCGATGGTGGCTCCGTCAATCGTCTGGCATTCGATCCGATCAGCCCGTCCATTGCCTACGCTGCAAGCACCAACGGCATCTTCCGGAGCGCCGACGGCGGCCAGCACTGGACTGGCGCCCCCGAGCTCCTGGGAACACCGATCAACGACGTAGCGGTTGCGGCAGCCGATCCCCAAAAAGTCTTCGCGGCCACTACGTATGGGCTTTATAAGAGCACGGACCGCGGGTTAACGTGGGCAGTAGTTCATCCATTCGGTTCCTTCGCCGTCGCCGTGAGCCGCACCAACGCCAATATCGTCTACAGCGACTCCACAGGCGGACCGTTTCGCTCGTCGGACGGCGGCGTGACATTCGGGCCGGCCGGCAGTGGTCTCCCTTCTGCGCCGGCGGCGGTCTCCGTTCTGGCCGTCGATCCCCAATCCCCCGATACGGTCTACGCCGCATACCAGACCAATGTTGGCGTTTATAAATCGGTCGATGGCGGAGCGCATTGGACGGCTGCAAATTCGGGACTGCCCCAGGCGCTGCTTTACTCGCTGGCCATAGATCCATCGAACGGTTCCATCCTTTATGCGGGCGCGGCTCCCGGCCTGTTCAAATCGACGGACGGAGGCGGATCGTGGAGTCCACTGACGAACGGGCTTCCGGCCTCGCCTTTTTGCTATTCGCTCTCGATCAGTGCAGGAACACCAGCCACGATCCTCGCAGGAATCGCCGGTGGTCTCTACAAATCGACCGACAACGGATCGAATTGGACGCCGGTTGGATTCAACGGCAGCACCGTAAATCCCGTCGCAATCGATCCAATAAATTCAGCAAATATCCTCGCCAGTGCAAACTCAGTCACCTTCAAGAGCTCGAATGGTGGAGCGAATTTTGCGGCCACGTCCGGCATAGCCGCGTTCTATACACTCGCAATCGCTGCCGACCCACAGAACGCGTCGGTGCTCTACGCAGGAGGCTCCGCAGGAGTGCTTAAAAGTACGGACCGAGGAGCGAGCTGGACGACATTGCTGACGACGCAGACTCCGTCCATAGCCGTCGATTCGCAAAATTCGCAGATCGTCTATGCCAACCCCTTCGGCGTCATCCGGCGAACCACCGACGGCGGCGCGACGTGGTCCGATTTCACGACCGGACTCCCGGCCGGCTTCGCCTTAGTCGTCGCCGCCGATCCGCAGGCCGGAGGAACGATTTACACAATCCTCGGTGATGCGGTCTACAAGAAAACCGGCAGCGCATCCTGGGTGAAGATGAGCACCGGTCTGCCGAATGGTTCTCTGACCTTCATTACGATCGATCGGAATAATTCTTCCACGCTCTATGCGGGAGGAGGAATTGGCATCTACAAGAGCATCGATGGCGGAGCCAATTGGACCGCGACGGGCCGGCCAGCCGGCGGCGTTACGCCCGTGACGGTCATCATCGATCCCTTCGACTCCAACCATCTCCTTTCCTGGTCCGGTTCCTCGGCGTTCGAATCGACGGACGGCGGCGCGAACTGGAGCTCCTTTGCGGTCGCCTCGGGAAGGCAAGCGCTCATACTCGCCTTTGACGCCTCCGCTCCCGGCCGTATTTACACCAACGCCGCCGACTTCAATGGCGCCGCCACCGTCGATCGCAGCAACGACGGCGGCAAAACCTGGTTCTCCATAAGAACCGGCCTCGGGCGCGGAGTCAACACCATCTTCATCGTCGCACCCGGCGGCAATATGCTCTACGCCGGCAGCACAAACGGCGGCGTCTGGGCATTTCGCTTCGCAAGAGGACGGGCGGCGGAGAAATAATTCGGCGGACCGCCTTGAGACAGCCTCTCGAATCATGCCCTGCGTTCCTCTGCTGGAACGAGGGACAGATTCCAGGCGATCACACCCAATGCCACTAATCCTTCGTAGCTGTGTTTTGTTTGGTCAGGTGCCAGATGGGGTTCAATCAACTGTGCCATTGGGCTCAAGATCGAGGACTCCAAACTGATCAATCGACCTTTGATACTCACCAATCCCGAAAACACATCCGGCAGGCGTCGTATCCAGCCGTCGTCGCTTCCTGCGCGCTCATGAAAACCACGCGCGTTTCGTCGGCGAGGCGTTTGGCGCTGCCGCAACTGGCGCGGTGAAAGCGTTTTGTCTTGCCGGTGGCGCTGGCGATCAGGATCTCGGCCTTCGACGAGAGTGCTTCGATGTTGAAGGCGATCTCGTCGGCGGCCGAGGCGATGTCGTCGATGACGAGGTCAGTGACGGCGTCGTCAACGATGCGGGCGACGTCGATCGCTTTCAGACCATTCGATGTCGCGGGAACGGGCGCCGCGCGATGGTCGATTTGCTGGACCACCTGATGAACGAGCAGCTCCGCGGCGTCGATGCGTAGCGGGACGAGCTGGAGCGTCGGTATCTCCTCCTCGACGAAGACGAACTTCGCGTCACGCCACCCACAGAGCTCGGCGATCTCCTCCTCCGCTTTGCTGCGCATGGCGTCGTGAAGCTGGTTCTCGGTGAGGGCGCCGAGGATGACCAGGATGCGGCCGAGGGCGAGGCGCGTCTCGCTCTGGATCTCCAGCGCCTTCTGCCTCTGCTCCTCGGAAATCAATCCACTGCCGATCAGGCGCTGCGCGAGAAAACGCGAAGGATCGTTCGAGGAGCAGGAAATGATCTTCCCTTTGTCGATGAACAGCTCCTTCTCGCGCGGACCGCTGGCCACGACGAGGCGGCCCGTGCGCTCCTGCGAGATGTGTTTGACGAGCAGCTCCGCGGGATTGCCATCGCCGAGCGATCTCCACTTGCGCGCTGCCGGCATCGACGTCGAGACGATCTCCGACTCCGCAGGCGCCAGCGGCAGGACGACGGCTCGCGAGGCATGCTGGTGAATCGCGCGCAGCTCTTCCTCAGCGCGTTTCCGCCGCTCGAGCTCTTTGCGAAGCGCGTCGGTCATGATCTTCAGCTCGTCCATCGTCTGCTCGCCGGTGAGGCGCAACTCTTCGACGGCCGATCGCAAGGAATCTTCGATCCGATCGCGTTTGTGAAGCTCAGCCTGCAGCAATTCGAGACTCTGTTTCGTCGCAGCCGTCAGCGACTCCGGCCGCTCCGGCGCCCGGATCACCTCGACGAAGCCTTTCACACTGCCGGCCACGCGCACGCCGTTGATGCTGGTATGGACCCAGACGTGACTCCCGTCCTTGCGCACGCGCCAGTCTTCGAGGTCGAGGCTGCCCGACGCGGCGACGGCGTTGAGTTGCTGCGTGGAAACGCCGGCCCACCCTTCGTTGTCGCGATACAACATCCGCCTCGGGCGGCCGATGATCTCGTCGCGCTGATATCCGAGAATTCGCTCCGCACCGGCATTCCATCCGGCGATGAGTCCCCTGTCATCGGTGCGAATGATGGCAATGTCCGGGAGCTGGTCGATGACGGCGAGAAGGAGCTGTTCCGCGTTCTGCGAGGCCGTTCGCGCATGGGACGGCGTCTCCGCGTGCCGCTCCGGGACCGTATGGGAGCGATGATCGACGACGTAAATGAGGAACGGAGCGTCGTCGCTGCCGGAGATCGCGCAGGTCACTTCCAGCTCGCGATATCTCCCCTTCTTTCCCATGATGCGCTTCTCGATGCGATAGCCCGGCACCTCGCCGGCGAGCAGCCGCCGCATCTGCCGCTCTTCGACGCGCGCATCGTCGGGGTGCGTCAGATCGGCGAACGTCATGCGGACAAGTTCCTCGCGCGTGTAGCCGATCAGCTCGCGGAACCGCTCGTTTGTTTCCAGCCAGGTGCCGTGCATCGACGCGAGCGCGATGCCGACCGGAGCGTTGTCGAACGCGCCGCGCAGACGCGATTCCCGCGCCTTCGACACCACGGCCGCAGGCACCGGTTGCCCAGGTTTGCGCACGAGCGAGATGACTCGATCGACCGTCGGGAGCTTGACCATGTTGAATTAAGGGAGTCGGGAAAGAGTAGCACGGTGTGGGGAGCGGGAGTCGGGTGTGCGGTGTGGGAGAAACGCCGAGTCATTGGTTTCGCGTCTTCGCGCAGCAGGTTTTCCGGGAGGCGCGCTGTACTCCCACCCCCACTCCCTACACCCCACCCCTCACCCAAGATACTGCTTGATCGCCGCCTCGATGTGCCCGCGCGGCACGGCGCCGACGACACGGCCGGCTTCCACGCCATCCTTGAAAAAGACGAGCAGCGGAATGCTCATGGCGCGGTACTGCGACGCCGACTTCGGATTCTGATCGACATTGAGCTTGGCAAAGCGGACGTCGGTTCGCGATTCCGCAAGCTCCGCGATGACCGGCGCGATCATGCGGCACGGCCCGCACCACGCCGCCCAGAAGTCGACGACGAATGCGCCGTGACGAATGGTCTCCGCGAGATTGGCGTCAGTGACATCAACGGGATGACCATCGCTCCCAGCGAATGGCGCTTTGCACTTTCCACAAACCGCCTTCCGCCCGCTCCCGACTGGAGGAATCCGATTGGCCTGACCGCAGCTTGCACAACGAACGATCTCGTCCATAAGCGACTCCATTGCGAAACGTGGGCCGTGTTCTGCGCGAGCGTTGGGGAGTCGGGGCCGGAGGTTCGGGGTCAGTGGTCGGGTTCGGGGGTTGGAAGTCGGGTTCTGAACTCAGAGATCAGGGTTCGAAAATCGGAGGTCGGGGTTAGGAGATCGGAGTTCGGGGATGGGCTGTCGCGCCGCGTAGCGGCAACAAGAGGGTAGCCGTGGGTGCGAGCGCTTTTTGCTCGCACCCACGGGAGGAGATGGTAACGAATTGTGCCGCGTCAGCGGCACTGGACCCTTCGCACAAATGAAGTTCGAGTTCGTCAACGATCGTTCTGCCACATTGGCGGCATTGACCGCACGAACGAAGATAGGTACCTTCCAGTGCCGCTGACGCGGCACCAAACCCGACATCACTCTTTCCGTGGGTGCGAGCAAAACGCGCTCGCACCCACGGCTACCCTCTCCGTGCCGCTACGCGGCGTCAGAAAAGCCGGCGACGCGGAGAGAGGGATTCGATTCGTGGGAATGCCGAGGAAGCTCTTTGCTGCTTGCGCGTTGTCACATTAGTGGTACTCGGCCGCGCTCTCGAACGAAGATCAGCGAGTACCTTCCAGTGCCGCTGACGCGGCACCAAATCCGACATCACTTCTTTTCCGTGGGTGCGAGCAAAACGCGATCGCACCCACGGCTACCCTCTCCGTGCCGCTACGCGGCGTCAGAAAAGCCGGCGACGCGGAGAGCGGCATTCGATTCGTGGGAATGCCGAGGAAGCTCTTTACGGCTTGCGCGTTGTCACATTGGTGGTACTCGACCGCACCTCGAATGAAGATCAGCAAATACCTTCCAGTGCCGCTGACGCGGCACCAAATCCGGCATCACTCTCCGTGCCGCTACGCGGCGTAATCTCGCTGCGCGTCAGAAAAGCCGGGATTGGATCGCGGGATTCGACTGGTGACATCGCACCATCTTCGTCATACTCGCGCCACCCGACTCCCGCAAACAATGTTGTAATCCCCATCGTGATCCGAACTGCAACTCGCGACGACTTGCCGCGCATCGTGAAGCTTCTGGAGCGCGCGAATGACGCACCCTACGACCTTGCCCGCGTCGCTGAGGAGAAGTGCTTCGGTGCGGGTGTTGCCGGGGAGCCCGAGGTGCGCGTGGCGGATGATTTTGCCGGCGTCAGCGTGACCTGCGGCAAGTTCCTTCGCATCCTCGCCGTCGATCGTGCGCGCCGCGGACGTGGCATTGGCAGCGCATTGCTGCGTGAAGCGCGGGAGCGTGGACGGGCAGAAATCATCGGTGCCGAGGCGGGCAACTACTTCACGCCGGGAATCGACGCTAACGATGAGCCGGCGGTCGATTTCTTCTTGAAGCGCGGATACCGCGAGACTGCCTCGACGCAGAATCTCGTCACGACCGAACTGCCAGCGGACCTGCCGGAAGGAGTCGTTCGTGCGGAGCGCGATGACCCCGAGCGCGTCCTGGCATTCATCGAAAAAGAATTCGGCCGCATCTGGCGCTTCGAGGTTGGTCGTGCGTTCGAGAACGATCCGCCGGCTCTTTTCTACGTCGAGGTAAATGACGAGATTGCCGGCTTCGCCGCACATGACGCGAATAATCGCGGTCTCGGATTTTTCGGTCCGACCGGCGTTGCTCGCGCGCATCGAAACCGCGGCCTCGGCGCGCGTCTTCTCCAAGCCTCACTCGCCGACCTGCGACGCCTCGGCTACCAAAGCGCCGTGATCCCGTGGACGGACGCGGTCGAGTTTTATCGCAAAGCGTGCGGCGCGACCGTGGCGGAGCGATTTATGACGCTAAGCTTGTGAGAGCCCAACATGATGAATGTGAACGTCAGTGATGAATCCTCATTCGGTGTTCATCAATGAGCCATCCGAAGAAAAAGTGGGGCCAGCACTTTCTTCGCAATCGCGGCGCGGTGATGCGCATCGTCGAAGCGGTCGAGCCCGAGGCTGACGACATCGTCGTCGAGATCGGTCCGGGCGAAGGAGTGCTGACCGAGAAACTGGCCGAGCTGCCGAACGCGCTCGTTGCCGTCGAGATCGACCCCGAGCTGTCGGACCGTCTTCGCACGCAGTTCGGCGATCGCATCACGCTCGTCAATGAAGACGCCATCGACGCTCCCCTTCCCGCTCGACCCTACCGCGCCGTCGGCAACCTCCCCTACAACGCCGGAACGCCAATCCTGCGCCGCGTCGTCGCCGATCCCAATTGCCGCCGCGCCGTCTTCATGCTGCAAAAAGAAGTCGCGGACCGGCTGGTGGCGAAGCCCGGCGACGAGGCCTACGGCTACCTCACCCTCTTCGTCCGCCTCTACTCTTCCGCGCGCATCCTCCTGACGCTGGAGCCAAAGTCGTTCTATCCGCCGCCGAAAGTGCGGAGCGCGGTCGTCGTCCTCGACCCCGACCGCAAGCCCTTCGTGTCCGACGAACTGATCGCCCTCATCAGCGCCTCGTTCCGGATGCGCCGCAAGAAACTGGTCAACAACCTACTCGACCTGTGGACACGCGAAGAGATCGTCGCAGCGATGACCTCGGCAGGAATCGATGAGGGAGTTCGTGCGGAGAGGCTGTCGCTCGAGGACTTTGCGAAGCTCGGGAGGGCACTGGCGGAAATCTCCGAACCCGCTTGATCGCTTGTGAAGGCAATGACACAAATGAGCGCTTTCGAGGCGAGGACGCGGTTCGGCGAGTTGCTCGATCGCGTTTCCGAGGGCGAGGAGGTCATCATTACCCGTCGCAACAAACCAGTCGCGCGCCTGGTACCGGAAGGCGCGCAACGATTAAACGATGTTCGCCGCGCTGTGGAAGGACTTCGCGAACTGCAGCAACGTATTCGCAGGAGATCCTCAGCAACGTTGACGAAACGAGAGGTACTGTCCTCCATTGACGAGGAAAGACTGTAAAGCGGGCTTACCTAACCCGAATCGAGTACCTTGAAATCTCGTCACCGAATGACGAGATTTCAAGATAGCGAGCAACGATGTTGCGAACTCGGCGCTGCGAAACATGATGTGTCATCCTGAGCCTGCCGGAGGCGCCCGCACTGCTCGTGATTCCCGCGCAGACATCACCGGCGCCGAACGACGGCGAAGGATCTCTAATAAGGATCTCTAATTACGATGCACATGCCACATGTCCCGAATTCTGAGATCCTTCGCCGTCCTACGCCGCCACATCACGCGGCGCAAATTGATCGTGCACGAATAGCGGCTCCGGCTGTCTCAGGATGACACCTCAATTTTAGGTTCTTCTGATTCGCATTTCGAGCTCCTGAACTGACGAGAAATGACTACAGTGATCGGCTCTCAATGAACTCTCACAATCACATGAAACGCATCCTCCTCGCACTCGCCGCATTAATCCTCCTCATCGCTGCTGCGCCCCCACCGCGTCGCGCCACTGCCACGTTCGCGGGCGGTTGCTTCTGGTGCATGGAGCCGCCGTTCGAGCGGTTGCATGGCGTGATCTCGGTGACCTCGGGGTACACGGGCGGGCGTGTGGACCGGCCAACGTATGAGCAGGTTTCAGAGGGGTTCACTGGACATCGCGAGGCGGTCGAAGTCGTTTATGACCCTGCGCTGATCTCGTATCAGCAATTGCTCAACGTCTACTGGCACAATGTCGATCCATTCGATTTGTCAGGGCAGTTCTGCGACAAAGGCGGCCAGTATCGTGCGGCGATTTTCGTTCATGACGCCGAGCAGCGACGATTGGCCGAGGCATCGAAACAGGCCGTCGGCGTTCGATTTCATCGCGATGTTTCCGTGGACATCATCGCCGCCGGACCGTTCTATCGCGCCGAGGAGTATCACCAGGATTACTACAAGAAAAATCCTCTTCGCTATAAGTTCTATCGCTTCAACTGCGGCCGCGATCAACGCTTGAAGGAAGTGTGGGGGCGGGCGCCAGACCATTGAGGTGGTTCTTCTCCCACCCCCGACTCCCTACGCCCCACACCCCGTAACTAAAACATTTCGTCGATCGGTTTGTACGTGCCGTCTTTCGCGAAGGGGACGTACTCGAAGCCGCGGTTGAGGGGATCGTCGTGGCGCATGGTGGTGTAGTCGATGCCGAGCGCGGAGTAGATCGTCGACACCACATCCTCGGGGCGGATGTCGCGGTTACCGCTCCATCCGAACTCGGCGACGCTGCCGCCGGTGGCGTCGGTCTTTCCGATTACGTTGCCGCCACGGATGCCACCGCCGGCCCAGACCGTGGTCATGCGGAGATTGTGATCGCGTCCCGCTTGATTGTTGAGGACTCCGACCGTGCGACCGAACTCGGCCACGACAACGACGAGGGTCTCATCGAGCAGCGTTTTTCCGGAGACGGAGCCAGGCATCCCCGCGAGATCGGCAAGTAGCGACGCGTATGCGGGGTCGAACTGCGCGCACTGCGTGTAAAGCGAATTCACGCCGTTCGCAGGTTTCGTGTAGATGCCGCTGTGATGATCCCATCCGCCGAGGGTGGCTTGTACGAAACGGGTACCCTTTCCTGCCGCGACGATATTGCGCGCCACGAGCAGCGAATCGCCGAACGTCGTCGCGCCGTACTTCGTGTGCTCGGCGGTCGAGAAGCTGAAGACGGCGTTGATGTTCG
>DATAMS010000150.1:0-6808 GCA_036260495.1 Thermoanaerobaculia bacterium | reverse complement strand
TACCTGGGTAGATCCACAGACTACCGGGGTAGATCCACAGACTACCTGGGTAGATCCACAGACTACCTGGGTAGATCCACAGACTACCTGGGTAGATCCAGAGAGTACCTGGGTAGATCCAGAGACTACCGGGGTAGTTGCAGCGACTACCCAACGCGAGAGATTTGCGATCGTTGCAGGCAATGACACCCGCAGGCCACAATCAACCATACCGATGAAATCCCGACTCGTCTGGACCAGCGATCCTGAAGCCGCAAAGAAACTACGGCAGGATTCCGTGATCGATGCGCAAGCCGATCACGATCCGTCGAAACAAACGATCCGCGTCGTCATCGATCGCAAACGCCGCGCGGGAAAGAGCGTGACGGTCGCCAGCGGGTTCCAGTTGACGGCCGCATCGCTGTCGGATCTGGCGGCGTCATTGAAGAAACGATGCGGCGCCGGCGGCACAGCGGGCGACGGCGAGATCGAGATCCAGGGCGATCACCTCGCGCGCGTCGCCGGAGAGCTCGAGCGACTTGGGTACCGGGTTCGGAAGGGCTGAGGGGGTTGGGTGTGGGGAGTGGGGCGTGGGGTGTGGGGTGTGGAAAAGGCTTTCTTGCGAGTGCCGGATTTCGGGGATCGAGTGTCGGGTGTCGCAGAAGCCCGTGACTCTGCCTTCTCCGACCCCCGACTCCCGACAACCGACCCCGCAAACCAAGCTCCCACACCCCACACCCCACACCCCACTCCCGAATCACGGCAATATCGCAATCGCCCTTGCCGGAAAACCGACGCCACGATCCACCTTCGGCCAGGTCACGACGATGACCGCCCCTGCGGGCGGCACCTTGTCGAGATTCGCCATCGCCTCGATCTGATAATGATTCTGATGCAGGATCCAGGTCTCCGAATCCATCGTCTCCGTCGTATCGGTGTCGAGCGACTCATGACCGATCGCCGTCACCTTCCGCTCTTCGAACAAGAACTTGATGGCTGCGAGCGACCACGCCGGAAACGGTGCGCGCTTGAAGTGCTCCGGATTCGTCGTCCACTCCTTGCTCATGTCCGTGCGCAGCGCGGCGAACGCGCCGGCCGGAACGTTTCCGTGCGCTTTCTCCCACGCCTTGACGTCGTCGATGGTCAGCGCGTGATTCGGCTCTTTCGGCAGCATCGGCGTGATGTCGAACACGACGAGCGGCAGGATCATCTGCTTCAGCGGAACCTCGTCCATCGTCATCCCGTCGCTGCGGAAATGCGCCGGCGGATCGACGTGCGTGCCGTACTGCCCCACCATCGAATAAAACGTCGTGCGGAAACCGTCGTGCTCGATCGTGTACGGCTGGTGCGTCTTCGGATCGCACGCCGCGCTCATCGTCGCCTGCCCGAAGCCGCCCCAAACCGGCGTCGCCGGGCTGAAGCTGTGCGTAAGATCGACGAGCTCCTTCCCCTGAATGATCCTGAGCGCATCAGCAAGCGTGTCGGCGGCAAAAGAGGGCGTGGCAAGAGTGAAGCTGATCGCAAGCGCGGCAACGAATCGATTCATGACAACAATTCTATCTGCGCCCATCTGCGTCATCTGCGGATAGTCTTCTAACGCACATGGACTACGACTACCTCATCATCGGCTCCGGTTTCGGCGGCAGCGTCTCCGGCCTGCGTCTGGTCGAGAAAGGCTACCGCGTCCTGATGCTCGAGAAAGGACGGCGTTTCCAAGCCGAGGACTTCCCGAAGTCGAACTGGAATCTCCGCCGCTGGTTGTGGATGCCAGCCGCCGGCTTTCGCGGCATCTTCAAGATGACGTTCCTGCGCCACGTCACCGTGCTCTCCGGCGTCGGAGTCGGCGGCGGCTCGCTCGTCTACGCCAACACCTTGCCCACGCCGAAGGACGAGTTCTTCGCGCTGCCGTCGTGGGGTCACCTGGCCGATTGGAAGAAGGAGCTGGCACCGCACTACGCCACCGCACTGCGCATGTTGGGCGCGGTGCAGTATCCGCGCGATACCTACTCCGATCAGGTGCTGCGCGACATCGCCAAAGACATCGGCCGGACCGACGAGATCGTGCCCGCGCGCGTGGCCGTCTATTTCGGCGATTCCGGCAAGACCGTCCCCGACCCCTACCTCGGCGGCGAAGGTCCCGACCGCACCGGCTGCATCGAGTGCGGCGCCTGCATGGCCGGTTGCCGCCACAACGCCAAGAACACGCTCGACAAAAACTACCTCTGGCTCGCCGAAAAGCGCGGCCTGCAGATCGAAGCGGACACCGAGGTGACGTGGGTGCGCGAGCTCCCCGGAGACGGCTACCAGATCGACGCCACCTCGGGCACCGGCAGGCTTGGCAATCGCCGTCGCACCTTCACCGCACGCAACGTCATCTTCGCCGGCGGCGTACTCGGCACCGTGCCGCTGCTACTGAAACTCAAAGCGAGCGCGGACGGTTTGCCACGCCTCTCCGATCGCCTCGGTGGCTTCGTCCGCACGAACTCGGAGTCGCTCATCGGCGTCACCACGCGCGCCGATCGCGACCTGAGCGAAGGCATCGCCATCACCAGCGTGCTCCACACCGACGAGCACTCCCACCTCGAGCCGGTGCGCTACGGCAAAGGCTCCGGCTTCTTCCGCCTGCTGATGTCGCCCCACGTGCCGGGCGAAAGCGCGCCGGTGCGCCTGATCCGCGTCCTCATGGCGATGCTGCGTCACCCCATCAACTTCCTGCGCGCCTATTTCGTCGACGACTGGGCGAAGCGGACGATGATCCTGCTCTACATGCGCACGCTCGAAGGCCACCTCCGCCTCCGCCTCGGCACCTTCGGCCTGACGACCGCGCTGGCCGAGGGACCTGCGCCAAGCGCCGCGATCCCGGAGGCAACGGAGCTGGCGCGCCGCGTCGAACAAAAGATCGACGGCTTCGCCGGCAGCCTCCTCACCGAAACCCTCCTCGGCACCCCCACCACCGCCCACATCCTCGGCGGCGCCTGCATGGGCACCAGCGCCGACGACGGCGTAATCGACGCCCATCACCGCATCTTCAACTACGAAGGCCTCTACGTAATCGACGGCGCCGCAATGTCCGCGAACCCGGGCGTGAATCCATCGCTCACGATTACCGCGCTGGCGGAGAGGGCGATGGGGTTTATACCGGCGAAGGAGGAAGGGGGCATCCGCGGATGAGCGCAGATGAAACCGGATAGGGCTGTCTCCCCTCGGCGGCGGGATTTTCGCGAAAGAATAGAGGCAGGTCGAAAGCCCGAATGCCGCAGTTCAATGATTTAGCACAATGTGCGCTAACCCACGTCCATCGTGCCTGATCCAATGCGTCCAAGCCCTGACCGTACCGCGATATCCAGATGACGAACCGGCGCCTCAATAAAGTCTCTCCATTCGATCGCCTGCCTTCTTGTCAAAATCACCGGATCAAGCTCGCCGAGGGAACAATTGTAAAGTATCGGTAAGAGGGGCTTTCTGAGGACCCAACCGGCTCCAATTTCAATCAGCTGGCCGCTAGCCCGGAGACTGTGCGGCGTCCATAGAATTAGCATGGCTTCACTTGACTCGATAGCCTTCGCTAACGCAGCTTCCCAAGGAACGGATGCGGCGATGCCACTTTGAGCATCAAAGATCTCAACTTGTGTACCGATCAATTGAAACGCACGAACCACGGCTCGCTGAAGGTCCCTAGCGACGTCACGGTCCCGACTCGCGTGAGAGAGGAAAAGCCTCATCGCTTCGGTGCCGACTCTCGTGATAATCCCACCACTTTCCGCTGGATCACTTTGGACGCTCCTTTATTTTGTGCAAGTAGCGCCCCAACTCGCGAGCCAGGGCTTCGACGACAGGCAAGAACCTCCATTGGCTCTCAATCGGAAAGTCGCTATATGGCGGGCGCATCTCGCCATTCACAGTAAGCACCCCGTACGAGGTATTGCTGTCGGGATCCGTAATCCGCGCACCGGCAAAGAACCGCCGCTCGCTTGGCACGCCGACAACTTTATCCCAGAAGATCTTGCAGTTGTCTCCGCCATCTCGCTTCAGTCGGAGCGACACTCGACTAATACCGTCCTGGAAGATTCTAGCCGTAATTCCCGGTGTAGCACCGCTGGCACTCTCACCGGGCAGAGTAAGTGTCAGTCCTTGACCAAGAACGGTCTTATCCTTGGCATGCGCCCGCAAATGCTCCACCGAGGCTGAATGCATGACTAAGGACGGTCCCTCGCGCACAAACACCGCGGAGTACGGCGTTTCTATTAGCCAGCACTCAAGGAATCGGTGCGCCCGACTAAACAATATCGTCTCGAGATCACCGGGATTTCTGGGATCGATACGCTCAGATTCCTCACTGAACCACAGCCGGAGAACCTCGCTTAGCCCCTTCTGGCTGGCCTTGTTCTTGATCGACATCTCCAGCCGTTCGGAGATTGCTTCTAGCAGAGCCAATTCAACGTCGATGATTTGCAGACTAGCTTCGTCCATACGGAGGGCGTGCCAACGCGATTCGTCAGGCGTAGCTTTGACGGACACGAAGAGTACTACTGGTCCCTCGCGGAAGGGTCGGAAGGTCCTCGCGAAAAAGCGAAATCTACAGTCCTCACCGGGCTTTGGATCAGTGAGCTCAAAGGCGTAATCCGACATGAGCTCCTGCTCACAGTCGGTGCGTATTCGACGGCTCCATTGGTCATTAAGGCGTTTAGCCCACTCAACGTTCGCAGCGGTCATACCGGGCTCGCGCCAAAGAGCAATCTCCTCGAGAAGCTGGCCCGACTCGTGGTCGTCTACAACCTTGTAGAATCCGCAGAGTGTCGAATGAAGACTCGATGCCAGATTGGGCGCCGCCCTCTTGAGTAGCGTATCGACCGACTCGCCGGAGGTACGAGCCCGTTTGGCGAGACTGCCGAGAACATCCGCGGCCCGACGATAACTCGCCGCCGTTCGTGCCGCCTCGTGCTGATTCGCCAGAACTTGGAGCAGTTGCATGACCTGGTTCAGGGCAACGGAATCTTGCTCGCGAAGGTGATCCCGGGGCTGATCGAATTCAAGAATCAACGCGGTTTTCCAGGAAGGCGTTCGCGCCAGCACAGCCCCGATCGCGTAACGCGTCCGGTCCCGGTAGCGGCGAAGGTGGTACAAGTCCCCAGAGGTGTCTGTATTCTCGAAAACTGCTTCTCCGCCGCTCCTGCGCAGCACGTCTAAAGTAAACGAACCTGCTGACCCCTGAAATTTTTCGAGAGTACGCTGGTCATCGTATCCGCTGTGGAAGTCAAACGTCAGCCGCCTGTCCCTTTCGACGTCGGCGCGAATAATCGCCATCGCGTCGAAGGGAATGAGCGCGCGCAGTGCCGGCAAGGCTCGTTTGAGGATCGCACCCTGTTTGGGAACCACCTCCCGGTGAACGGCTAATTCCGAGAGAGCCCCGTCTAGGCCGTCTAGGACGATCCTTTCGGCCCATCGGCGCTCGTCGAGCGTCGCAAGAAGGCCCGCTAGAACACCGACGAGCGAGAACGCCGCGATGTCCTCGTCGTCGAAGGCGTTCTCCTCGTCGGATTCGAGGTTGATGACGCCAAGAGGATGCTCCGCGGAGACGCTCGGAACCAGCACGACTAACTCGCATTTGGTGTTCGGATTTGCGTGCCGGTAGTAATCCACCTCGAAGACATTCGGAAAATACCGCAGCAGATAGCCCTCAGTGATTGTCCGGCCGATGCAGCCCTCGCGAATACCTGCGGGATCGGTCTTGGTCCGTCGGTCGTACATATCCGGTGGACCACCGTTCATGAACACGATCTGCGGCCCCTTCGGCCCATCTGCTATCAGGTGAAGAGAATAGAAGACCTCACCACGACACTGCATCGAAAGGGTGCCTAAGAGGGGCTTCACCGCGACAGACCAATCACTGAAAGGCCTGACGCCCCGGAGCCACGTGCGAATCTCCTTTACGTACTCTTGGTACTTAGGTCCAGGATCTTTAAAGTTGAGCAAGGCGAACCTCCTATCAAGGCGTGTCGCGGTTCTTTCAGTATAGACGGCGATCACGAATGGGGCTGGTCCGAAGTTGTGTAGCGCGAAGTGGGGTCAGGTCGAAAGTGAAGTGACGGAGATTGAATCACGCCCGTGCCGCAGTCGTCTTCCGTCACTCTCACTTTCAACCCAACCCCACCTGCCCCTTGCCATCACCACGAAGGAAACCCCATTCGACGTCAGAATGCCGCGGACCTACTCCTCTCAGTATCACTGGGGACGCCGCACTCGCCTGTGAACACGTTCCTGCCAGCGATCCACGATGCTTCGCGATCCCGATGCGGACAAGAATCCGTCCGCGTCCGGAGTCCCAACCGTACGGCGGGAACGCGATGACCGCTTCGCGGGGACGGTGGAGAGGCGATGCTCTCGACCGCGGTCGACTGATTGCGTAGTCGAGGCAAAGATCTAACGATGCCGCTAAAATTGAAACAGCGGCGCACCGTTACTGGAGTCGATGCGGTGCTTTGAAGTCATCATGAAAGACACCGAACACGCTCGTGTACAGAAAGAAGGGGATAGCTACGCCGACTGCCACGCCCGTTAGCACCGACGGCACGATTGAGACCCAGGTGGGAAGTTTGCCCGCTGCCACACGCGCGCCCGAGCTCGGACGCGCGCACGCCAAGGCCAATCAGAAGCCCGCGCTCTCTGACGAGGAGCTTCGGAAACGCCAGGCCACGATCGGCACTCGGCGGAAACCGGACGGACCGCCCCGCGAACAAAGGTTGCTCGACGATGTCGCCGATAGCGACCCTTCGAACGAAGTGGGGTCAGGTCGAAAGTGAAAGTGACGGAACACGAGCGTGGCACGGGC
>DATAMS010000149.1:0-4762 GCA_036260495.1 Thermoanaerobaculia bacterium | reverse complement strand
AGAACCGAAGAGCGACGACGAGGAATCGTAAGTCCGCTCACGCCTTGACGAACACCTTCTTCCGGTAGTGCGCCAGCTCGGCGATCGACTCCTCGATGTCCGCGAGCGCGCGATGCACTTCCTGCTTCTTCGGGCACTTGTACTTGTCACCGTACCACTCGTTGACCAGTACCTTGATGGTGCTGACATCGACCGTGCGGTAGTGCAGGAACGCATCGAGCTTCGGCATGTACTTGGCGATGAAGCGCTTGTCCTGCCCGATCGAGTTGCCGCACAACGGTGCCGTCCGCACGTAGCAGTACTTCTTCACGAACGCCAGCGTCTGCCTCTCCGCCTCGGCCGTGCTGATACCTTCGGTGAGCACCCGCTCGATTAGTCCACTCTTCTTGTGCGTTCGCCGGTTCCACGCATCCATCGCCGCCAGCACCGCCTCCGACCGCCGGATCGCCAGCACCGGCCCCCGCGCGATGATCTCCAGATCGTAGTTCGTGATGATTGTGGCAATCTCGAGCAAAACATCTTTCGCCGGATCGAGCCCCGTCATCTCGCAGTCGATCCAGACGAGGTATTTCTTGCTACGTTTGGGCTTCCTCGATTGCGCCACGTGGCCTCCGATTCGATATTGCTTCGCTGCGAATGCGAAGGATACCGGAGTAGGTGCCGCTGATCCCGAGCTATCTCGTTGAAACAGCGCCTGAGCGCTCTGTTTTTAACGGTTCTGTCCTCTTCAATTTGACTGAAGTTAGGAAGTTTAGCCGTTGGTTGTAAACTGCTTATAACTTGCTACAATCGCTTCCTGCATGGACCCAGTAACCAACCCGTATGCACCCGGCGCGGGTACGCCGCCCCCGGAGTTGGCAGGACGCGACGCCCTGCGCGAAACGGTCCGGGTCGCTACCGAGCGAGTACGGCGTGGACTGACGGCGAAGAGTATCGTCATGGTCGGGCTGCGGGGGGTCGGCAAGACAGTTCTGCTCGACCGCATGCGCGACGACGCAGAGGGCGCCGGGATTCATACGATTCGCATTGAAGCGCCGGAGAAAAGGTCTCTGCCGGCGCTGCTCGCTCCCCAGCTTCGGCAGGCATTACTTCGGCTGTCACGCAACGAGCGCGCCTCGGTTTTGGCGACGCGTGCACTCCGAGCTCTGACCGGGTTTGCCAAAGCGCTCCAGTTCAAGTTCAGCGATATCGAAGTGGGCTTCGACTTCGAATCGGAGCCTGGTCTCGCCGATAACGGGGATCTCGAGCACGACCTTCAATCGTTGCTCGAAGCGGCAGGAGCGGCAGCCCAAGCCGGAGGGACAGCCCTCATTCTTTTCATCGATGAGCTGCAATATGTCGAAGAAAACGAACTGGCTGCCTTGATTACAGCGCTTCACCGGACGGTGCAACGACGCATGCCCGTTACGATGGTCGGAGCCGGCCTTCCTCAACTTCGGGGTCGCATGGGCAGAGCGAAGTCATACGCCGAGCGGCTCTTCGAATTTCCCACCGTCGGCCCGCTTGATCCCGAGGCGGCGAAGGTCGCGATTGCCAAGCCTGCTAGGGATCAGGGAGTGTTCGTGAATGACGACGCGATGAAGCGAATCGTTGAAGAGACTCGCGGGTATCCCTACTTTCTTCAGGAGTGGGGCAAGCACGCTTGGGATACCGCCGGCGCCTCGCCGATCACTCTGGGCGATATTGAGCTTGCTTCGAAATCGGTCATCGCGGCGCTCGACGAGAGCTTCTTTCGTGTCAGACTCGATCGACTCACTCTCGCTGAGAAAAAGTATCTTCGGGCAATGGCGGAGCTCGGGCCGGGTCCTCACCGCTCTGGCGACATCTCCAAGAAGCTCGAGCGCGAGGTGACGTCTCTCGGACCGACTCGAAATCAATTGATTGGCAAAGGCATGATCTGGAGTCCGAATCACGGTGACACAGCTTTCACGGTGCCGTTATTCGACGAATTCATGCGGCGCATCATGCCATTCGAAATTTAGGACACTCGCTCCCGACTAACGATCGGACTGATACGTAGTCGCGGCGTGTGGGCTCAACGCACGCTGAACCCCACCATCGACGCGCCGCAAATCCCTCCGATTAATCCGACGAGGCAGCCGCCGATCAGAAGGCCCGTTGCGAAGGCGGTGGTCTTGCGTCGCAGCAGCGCGGCCACCCCTACGAAGATCACGCCGGGGATGATACCGATCAGGAAGCCGAAAATCTTCGCGCCGGTGGACACGCTCGCAAAGCCGGCCACGACGTTCCCGATCGCGCCCAGCACGATCGAAAGCAGCAATCCGCCGAACATGGCCAGGACGTTGAAGCTCGATGGCGCCGGTACGGGTGGGGGAGTTGTCGCGGGAGAGGGAACTTCGCTCGTTGGGATTTCGCTCATCATCGCACCGCCCATTCTCGCAACGGCGCCAGACGCGTGGTCTCCAGCTCGTCGCGGTAAAAGAGATTGTAGGTATCGAACGGGATCAGCCGTCCGTCGGGATGCACGATGTGGATGCACGTCTTCTTGATCGAGCGGAGGTCGAACGATTGCGCGTCGATGAACTCCACGATCAGCAGGCGGAAGAGATTGCCGTAGCTGACGTCGCCCTGAACCCGAGGCAGACAACAGAGGAGATCCTTCAGCTTTTGGGGCTGTGACTCGGAGCCGAGTGCGGTCGAGAAAAGTTTGAGGAACGCGCCACGCGCGGCCGGATCGCGCTCGAAGACGATCGTGTTGCGGCTGCCGTCGATGAACGCATCGCGTCCGACCAGCCCAGTCAGCGGCACGACCTCGCCGCCGCCTTTGAACGCATAGCCCATGCAGAGCGAATCGGGATGGCAGGGGACGGGGATGAGGTCTTCCGGCGCGAACAATGTCGATTGCTCGAGCACTTTTCTGCGCACTTCGGACAGCGTCAGCCGGTTCTCGCCGTCGTTGTAGCCGTCGAGTCGTCCCGCGACCTGCACCGGTTGCAGCGTCACGCCGCGGACGCAAGGCTGCGTCAGCGCAAAGTCGACGATCTCGCCAATCTCGTTGTCGTTGACGCCGCGCTGCAGCGTGACGACGAGCGTGGTCGAGATGTCGAGCGCGTTGAGCCGCTCCAGCGCCTTCATCCGGATCTCGCGGAGGTCGGCGCCGCGCAGAATCTCCAGCGGCTCGGAACGGAGCGAATCGAACTGCAGATAGATCTCGAAGAGAGGCTTGTACGTTGCCAGACGCTCCACGAAGGCCGCGTCGCGCGCGATGCGCACGCCGTTCGTGTTGACCATCAGGTGCTTGATTGGTCGCTGTTTCGCGGCGTCGAGAATCGCGAAGAAATCGGGATGGATCGTCGGCTCCCCGCCGGAGATCTGGACGACATCCGGCTCACCTTCGTTGGCGACTACGGCATCGAGCATCGCTTCGATCTGCGCGAGCGAGCGATGATGCTGCCGCTCCGGGCCACTTTCCGCATAGCAAATCGGGCAGCGCAGATTGCAGGCGTCCGTGACTTCGATCAGCGAAATGCAACTGTGTTGTTCGTGATCGGGGCAGAGGCCGCAGTCGTACGGGCACGACCAGCGGATCGGCGTGCTGCGCCGCAACGGCATCTCCGGCGGCTTGAGATAGATCTCGCGGCATTGCCGGTAGTAGTCGACATCGTCCGACATCAGGACACGCTCTGAACCGTGCGCCGGACAATGTTTGAGCATCCAGACGCGCCCTTCCTCGAAGACGATCTTGCCGTCAATCTTGCGGAAGCACGTCGTGCAGATCGAGACGACCGCGTCGTAGAAAAGGTAGGGCCGGGTCGCGGTTGTCATTGCAGAGTACGCTCGAATAGTAGAGCAATCCGGCGACGCATGCCCATTGAATTGCGGTCATGCCGAGGAGGATCGGGCGCGGATCGGGCTTGAGAAAATCGACGGCGAGGCGGAAGAGGAGATACGAAGCGAGGAAGATGCGGAACATGTCGCCTTCGTGCGAGAAAAGGCCGATACCCGCGTGCTCGTTTTTCCTGATGCGACGCAGCAGCGGCAACAGCGCGAGCAGAAACGCGATCTCGCACAGCGCCACCGGATGGCGCGGGATGCCGTCGGCGATGGCGATGCCCCACGGCAACGACGTCGGATTACCGGCGGTTTGATCGGCCGGGCCAGTGAGAAAACAGCCGATGCGTCCGATGCACATCGCCGCGATCAGCGGCTCCACGAAGAGGTTGCCGGTGGAGCGGCGAACGCCGAGCAGCTTCTTGACGAGCTCCACGCCAATCAATCCGCCGAGCAAACCTCCGACGATCGTCTTGCCGCCGAGGATGTTGTGAATGTTGTGCGCGGGATCGCAGAGAACATAGAGCAGCCGCGTGCCGATCATCGCTCCGGCCGCTGCTCCGGCGACTACCGAGGCACGCGTTTCGTCGGGAACGATGTCGCCGCGGCGGCGGCGCTGCATCACGTAAATGATGATCGCGGCGATGTAGCCGGCGGTCTCGAACGCGAGGTGAATGGCGAAGTTGCCGGTCCAGTGCATGGGCGATTTCCTGCGGCTTAACTCTCAGGGCGCATCGTCAGGAATCTCGGCAAGTTTCCGCAGATGGCGCAACAACCCTGGCTTGAGCTGTTGGTTCCCATGCACCGGAATCGAGAGCCGTACGATCGCTCCACTGCGGCCTTAGATGTGATGACTTCCGTTGACTCGAAGCAGAATCCAACCATGCCGCTCCACAATTCGGCAGAACTCTTTCCCCGAGGTCGGTTTCAAACGGCAATCTCGATAATCCGGGCGGACTTCTCATCGGAT
>DATAMS010000132.1:0-8972 GCA_036260495.1 Thermoanaerobaculia bacterium | reverse complement strand
ACTCGATTTGCGCAACGTTCTTCCGGCAACGAAAACGATTTGGGCAAACGAGCTCCATCCGAAGGAGACGGGATTCAAACTGGCGGCGAAGGAGATTCAGAACGCGATCGAAGGTGCGTAGAGCGGCTCGAGACTCACACTGTCTCTGCCGCGTCGTCGATCTTTTCTTTCTCCAACGCGGCGACGCGCTCGCGAAGGTCGTTGACCTCGGTATGGAGTTTCGTCAGCTCGTCTTTCAGAGCTTCGCGGGCCACGTCCTGGAGTCGCGACTGAAGGCGTTGCTTTTGTTCGGATGAGAATTGCGTCAGGCGGTCGAGCGAATCGCCGAAGACGTCTTTGAGCAGTTGTTCGAAGTCGTTGGGCATGACAAGGGAGCCCAGCAATTGAAGTGCCATGGAGGATCGTGGGAGAATCCTGCAGTCTTCCATGCAGAACCGCGGCTTCGCTGACTTCTGGCCGGACTACGTTCGCGCTCACTCCCAGGCGCGAACGCGCGCGCTGCATGCCATCGGCTCAGTGCTGGCCGTGGTGATGCTCGGCCTCGGATTCGCCGTCAGTCTCTGGTTTCTGGCCGGCGTCCCGCTGGTCGGTTACGCCTTCGCCTGGTACGCGCACTTTTTCGTGGAGCACAACCGCCCCGCCACGTTCGAGCATCCGTTCTACTCGCTCGCCGCCGACTACCGCATGCTCTTCCTGATGATGGCCGGACGCATGGATGCGGAAGTGCAGAGATGTTGCGGCGAGACGGTGCAGGCATAACCTGCGCGGAGATCTTCTCCGTGTCCTCCGCGTCTCCGCGTGAAACCTCGTACTCCGATTTCCATCCGTAGGCGAACTGATTGCATCGATCCAGTTCATGCCCCGGATACTTTCGACCCTTCTGTTCCTCGTTGCCACAACCGCCTCGGCACAAGATGTCCTTCTCCAGCAAGTCGCCAGCGGACTCACACAGCCTGTCGCGCTGACGCATGCCGGCGACACGCGGCTCTTCATCACGCAGCAAACCGGCACGATCGTCATTTACGACGGGACCGCAATCCGCGCCACGCCCTTCCTCGACATCCGCTCGCTCGTGCTCGACAGCGGTGAACGCGGTCTGCTCAGCGTCGCCTTTCATCCGCACTACAGCGAGAACGGACTCTTCTTCATCTACTACACGAACAAGAATGGCGACAACTCCATCGCGCGCTACAAAGTGTCGGCCGCCGATCCGAACATCGCCGACGCAACGTCGGGCACGATCCTGCTGACGATCCCGCATCCGAACTTCGCGAATCACAACGGCGGACAACTGCAGTTCGGCCCGGATGGCTATCTCTACATCGGCACCGGCGACGGCGGCTCGGGCGGCGACCCGAACAACAACGCGCAGAACATCGATCAACTGCTCGGCAAGATCCTTCGTATCGACGTCGATCACGGCTCCCCGTACAGCGTCCCAGCCTCGAATCCTTTCTTTCTGCGTCCCGGCCCGCGCGGCGAGATCTGGGCCTACGGACTTCGCAATCCGTGGCGTTTCAGTTTCGACCGCGAGACCGGCGACCTCTGGATCGGCGACGTCGGCCAGGACAACTACGAAGAGGTCGATTTCCAGCCGGCCACGAGCATCGGCGGCGAGAACTACGGCTGGCGGAGGATGGAAGGATTCCACTGCTACAACCCGGCCACGAACTGCAGCGACCCTTCGTTCACGATGCCCGTGATCGAGTATTCGCATACGTCTGGCGCCTGCTCGATCAGCGGCGGCTACCGGTACCGCGGCACGCAAATCCCGGCGATGCGCGGCGCCTATCTCTACGGCGACTACTGCAGCGGCACGATCTCGATCGCGACACAATCCGGCGCGACGTGGACGCCGAAAACGCTCTTTACGACCTCGATCAGCATCAGCAGCTTCGGTGAGGATGTCGCAGGCGAGCTGTACGTGCTCGATGTGGCGAAGGGCATCGTCTACAAGATCGTGCCACACAGTCAGCCGCGGCGGCGGGCGGCGAGAAGTTAGAAGAGTGAAGTGTGAAGTTAGACGTTGCGCCTTTCTAACCTCACCCTTCTAACTTCTAACTTCAGATTCCACCCATCGCGGAATCAGCACTCCCGCCGTCAGGTCGTAGGCGAAGTGAACGGCCATCATCGGAATCAGCGATTGCGCGAACCACACCAGCGCGTGACAGGCCAGCGCGATCACGAAAATCCCGGCCACGCTGCGCAGACCCTGCATCGAGTGCGCGACGGCGAAGCTCACCGAAAGCGTGACGACGGTCACGAGGGTGATGCCTGTTATTCGCTGCAGCAAGCCGGTCAGTACGCCGCGATAAATCAATTCCTCAGCGATGCCCGCGACGATGCAGAGCAGCGCGTACTCGCCGAATTCCGCCGTGCTGCGAGGAAGAATGTCGTAGAGACGCTGCTTGGCGGCGCTGCTCCGGCTCTTCCAGCGCAGCTTCAATGCGATCAGCATCACGAGATAGAGGATTGCGGCAGCGCTGCATGAAACCCACGGCCGCTCAGGCAGCGGCATCACCAGAATTCCGTTCAGCCACGCGCCCCACGCGCACATCAGCGCCAGCACTAACTGAAAGATGATCGTCTGACGAAAGAATCGCGATCGCGAGATTGGCAGCGGCCGCGAGCCGAGCTTTCGCGCCGAACGGAAAATCAGAACCGGCAGCACGACGCCAACGAACAGCAACAGCGCGTAGCCGAGCGCGTTGACGCTGTCAGGAACGAATGCGCGGATCACGATTCACCACCGATGGCCGCAGTTCGCACAGCGGAACGGCGAGGCTACGAGAAAGAAGATGCAGATGGCCATGGCCAGATAAAACGTCATCACCAATTGGTCGACAGCGACGCCGACGGCGAAGAGCAGCGCGGCGGCGATGGAAAACCCGAGGAGGCGGCGGGTGCGGCGAACGTCGGGAGAGCCGCAGCGCGGACACTGTTCCGGATGACGAATGGCGCGCTCGGCGCTGGCCGTGCTTTTCTCGGCGACGTCCATCCCCGCGATGCGATTCAGTATCCCCTCGGCGCGATCGAAGTCATCCGCCGCAACCTGCAGCCGCACGCCGTTCGCGACGACGTATGGCGCGATCGAGGTGACGTTCTCATCGCCAAGAAACGCGGGAACGCCTTCGTCCTCGAGCACGGCTTTGGCGAGATGAGCGTCGTGGGCGGTACGGAATGTGGTCAGCGTGACGAGCGGCATTGCCGCGGATTGTACTGGCCGCCGCTATCATGCGCGCCGTGTCGCGGCGCTTCGATCGTTTCGTCGATGATCTTTCGCGCGTTGAGCTGAGCTCGCGTGCCTGCAACCAGTTCGCGCGCAGCGGCGCCGAGGCGGATCGGAATGCGGTTCGCCGGCGGAATCTGCGGCTCTACCTCGACGAGCTCGATGCCCTCGAACCTCGTTTGCTCCTGGTCGGCGAAGCCGTCTCGCATCGCGGCGGACGTCTGACCGGCATCGCGTTCGTGAGCGAGTCGGTGATGCTGGCCGGCGTCGATCTCGCCACCGGATCGCGCGTCCTCGGCGAAGATCGCGGCTATCGCAAAGCGGATCCTTCAACTCCTCGGTCCACCGAGGCCAGCGCCACGATGGTGTGGGGAACGATCCGCAACATCGAGCCCCTGCCGCTGCTCTGGAACGCGTTTCCGTTTCATCCGTTCGTGGCGGGCAATCCGTTCTCGAATCGGATTCCGACACCGGACGAGCTGCGCATTGGCGAACGTTTTGTGCGGCGCTTGATCGACCTCTTCGGCATCGAACGGATCGCCGCGATCGGCAATCAGGCCTCGCTCACACTCACTCGCCTCGGCGTCGCGCACGACAAAGTGCGCCATCCGTCGCAAGGTGGAAAGACGAAATTCGTAGCAGGGATGGAGTTGGTTTCGGGTAGGTGAATCACACGTCAACACAACTCGGACAAGACGGTCATGTCATCCTGACAGGCTGATCCATCAAAGCCGATGAATCCAGAGACCAACGTCACACAAGCCGTTCCGTTCTTCCGCGTAGCGGACATGGAGACGTCGCTTCGTTTCTACCTCGACGGTCTCGGCTTCGTGATGACAAGGAAGTGGATCGATGAGGGGAAGCTGCGGTGGTGCTGGCTCGAGATCGGCGATGCCGCGCTCATGCTTCAGGAGTTTCGCAAGGAAGGTCACGATTCGTGGACGCCGGAGACAAAGGTTGGCGTTGGCGTTTCGATTTGCTTCCTCTGTCGCGATGCGTTGGCAATCTATCGCGACGCCATCACTCGCGGTCTCGAGGCGTCACGTCCTTTTGTCGGAAACGGGATGTGGTGCACGTTTCTCACCGATCCGGACGGTTACCGGATCGAGTTCGAGAGCCTGACGGACGTGCCGGAAGAGGCCGTCTTGCCGGACGACTAGCCGGGCACAACTCTCGCTCCGAAAAAAAAGTTGCTCCGCGTGTCGATTTCGCAGATCGCCGCTCGTCGTGTAGGTAGAGCAGGGAAAACCTGCTCCGAACGACAAATCAATCGAAGGAGAAAAACAATGCGATTCATGGTGCTGGTCAAAGCGAACAAGGATTCAGAAGCTGGCGTGCTCCCTAAAGAGAAGGATCTCGCTGCGATGGGCAAGTTCAACGAAGAGCTCGTGAAAGCGGGCGTAATGCTCGCGGGCGAAGGATTGCATGCGAGCTCGAAGGGCGCGCGCGTCCGCTTCTCGGGCGGGAAGAAAACGGTCATCGACGGGCCGTTCGCCGAGACGAAAGAGCTCGTCGCCGGCTACTGGGTGTGGCAGGTGAAGTCGAAGGAAGAGGCGATCGAGTGGCTGAAGCGCGCGCCCTTCGAGGACACCGAGGTCGAGATCCGGCAGGTGTTCGAAGCGGAGGATTTCGGCGCCGAGTTCACGCCCGAGTTGCGCGAGCAGGAAGAGCGCATTCGTGCGGAGGCGGCCGCGAATCAGTAACCGCCGTTGCGCCGGGCGCGGTGAAGATGGTGTGATCGGCAGCCATGACGGCTGCCGGTATCCATCGCACGATCGATGCAGTCTGGCGGATCGAGTCCGCCAGGCTCATCGCCGGCCTGACGCGAATCGTGCGCGATGTCGGCCTGGCGGAGGATCTGGCGCAGGACGCGTTGGTCGCGGCGCTCGAGAAATGGCCCGAGGCCGGCGTTCCCGATAATCCGGGCGCGTGGCTTATGGCAACGGCGAAGAACCGCGCCATCGACATGCTGCGCAGGAACGCGTTGCACGAGCGCAAGCACGAAGAGATCGGACGCGATGTCGAGACAGTGGAGCCGGATCTCGTGAGTGCGATCGACGATGAGATCGGCGACGATCTTCTCCGGCTCGTCTTCATCGCCTGCCATCCGGTTCTGCCGACCGAGGCGCGCGTTGCCCTGACCCTTCGCCTCCTCGGCGGACTGACCACGGACGAAATTGCGCGCGCGTTTCTCGTTCCTGAACCGACGATCGCGCAGCGAATCGTGCGGGCCAAGCGGACGCTGACGGAAGCACGAGCACCGTTCGAAGTTCCGCGCGGCAAGGAGTTCGTGGCGCGCCTGTCGTCAGTTCTGCAGGTGATCTATCTCGTTTTCAACGAAGGTTACGCCGCGACGGCTGGCGACGACTGGATGCGCCCGCAACTCTGCGACGAAGCTCTCCGCCTCGGCAGAATTCTGGCCGAGCTGGTTCCGCACGAAGCCGAGGTGCATGGCCTCGTGGCACTGATGGAGATCCAGGCCTCGCGCACCGGCGCACGCGTGAGCCCCTCGGGCGAACCAATCCTGTTGCTCGATCAGGACCGCGGACGCTGGGATCACGTTCTCATCGGCCGCGGCCTCGCAGCCCTCGCCCGTGGCGCAAAACTCGGCGGCGCGCCGGGTCCGTACGCGTTACAGGCCGCGATCGCAGCGTGTCACGCCCGCGCGCATGTCGCCGAGGAGACGGACTGGCGGCGAATCGCGTCGTTGTACGAAGCGCTGGCCGAGCTCACGCCGTCACCGGTGGTCGAACTGAATCGCGCGGTGGCGGTAGGAATGGCGTTCGGTCCGGCAGCAGGACTGGCGCTCGTCGATGATCTCCGCACCGAGCCGTCGCTGGCGTCGTACCACCTCCTACCAAGCGTGCGCGGCGATCTGCTGTTCAAGCTGCAGCGCTTCGACGAGGCGCGCGAAGAGTTTGAACGAGCCGCGTCGCTCACGCGCAATGCACGCGAGCGTGGGCTGCTCCTCGAGCGGGCCTCGGCGTGTGTGCGCTCGTGATGGGGGCTCCAAAACCTTTGCACCACAGAGACACAAAGAACACAAAGAAAGGTCTTCAACTCTGTGTCCTTTGTGTCTTTGTGGTGCATTTCCTTTTTCGGCTTCAAAACCGCGTAACCTCACCGCATGCTCTGGCCGCTACGCATCGCGATCGCCAAACTTCGTCCGTTCAACACGGCGACGATCACGCGTACCTCGATCGTCTCGGTGCTCTTCGCCGCGTTTCTCTACGGCGACTTTGCGCTCTTCCGGCGGCTGTTTGCGACGATGGCGAAGGTTGAGCAGGAGTCGCCGTTTCTGGCGCTGGGGCTGTTGCGCAATCTCCTGTCGCTTGTCTTTCTCACGGCAGTGGTCATGTTGTTTTCGTCGTCGATGACCGCGGCGATCGGCGCGTTCTTCAGCGATTTTGATCTCGACACCTTGCACGCGGCGCCGCTGTCGAAGACGCGCATCGTCGTGCTGCGATGGGGGAAGACCTTCATGCAGAGCGCGACCATGGTCTATGTCTTCATCGCGCCGATGTTCGTTGCCTTTGCGCTGCGGTACAACACGCCGGCGCGGCTTTACCCGATCGTGCTCGTGAATCTGGCGCTGTTGCTGGCGATTCCGGTGACGCTCGGCGCGCTGATGATCATCGTCCTCGTGCGCTTTTTTCCGGTGCAGCGCGTCAGCCAGATCGTGGCCACGATCGCCATCATCGTGCTTACCGTTGCCGTCGTCGCCTTTCGCATGAGCCGTCCGGAGCGGCTGTTTGCCAGCATCAACACGGACGACGTCACGCGCGTGCTTCGCTCGATCGAATTGCCATCGCTCGACCGCTATCCGGGAACTGCGCTGGCAGACGTCATGGTGGCGCTGGCGGAATCGCGGCCAGCGTCCGTTCTGCCACCGAAAATCGGCGTCACGGCGCTCGCGCTTTTCGCCATCTTCATATTCATCGCACGCCGGATTTACTTCACGGCCTTCGTGCGCGCTCGCGAGAGCATGGCTCCGGCGGCGCTCGGCGCGGGAGGCATGACGCGCGCGGCGGACATTCTTCTCGCTCCGTTTTCGGCGCCGGCACGCGCCATGATCGGCAAGGAAGTGCGCACGCTGACGCGCGACGTCGCGCAGTGGTCGCAACTTTTTTTGATGATCGCGCTGATGTTTCTTTACCTCTACAACATCCGCATGCTGCCACTCAGCGGCGACGCCCGCGCCACCATCGTCGCCTACGCCAACCTCGGCATGGCCGGTTTCGTCGTGGCCGCGATCTGCCTCCGTTTCGCCTATCCCTCGATCTCGTCGGAAGGCAAAGCATTCTGGATGTTGCAAAGTGCGCCGGTGTCGTACCGGCGGCTCCTCATCGTGAAGGTGATCGTCTACGCCGCGCCGCTGACGATCCTCTCGTTGCTACTCACGACATTCGCCGATGTTCTGCTCGATGCCAATCGCGTGGTCTGGATATTCACGCTGTTCGGTGCCTCGATGCTCGGCGTAACGCTGGTCAGCATGGGCGTCGGCCTCGGCTCGCTGTCGCCCAATTTCGGCGCGGAGAATCCGCTGCAGGTTGGCCTCTCGCTCGGCGGGTTCGCGTACATGGCGGCGGCGCTGGCTTACGTCGGGAACATCATGACGTTGATGGCCAAGCCGGTGATGCGCTACTTTTTCTTCCGGCTCTTCGGCATCGAAAGCGAAGGAATCGCTGTCGATCTACTCCCGGTCGTGACTGCGGTCACACTCTCGATTGCACTATGCGTGTTTCCTCTGCTGGCCGCGGAAAAACGTTTAACCGCGCTCGCCGAAAGCCGTTAGAATCGCCCCGAACCGACCAACTTGCACTGAAGGAGAAGCAATGAGCGAGACACCGTCTTCGTACACGCCGCCACCACCGCCGCCTGGTGGAAGCTACACACCGCCTCCCCCGCCTCCGCCCCCCGGTGCAGCAGCGCCCGGCGGAGACCGGACCATCATGATCGTTCTGTCGTACCTCTGGATCCTCGCACTGATTCCGTTGCTGACGAAGAAAGATGATCCCGAGGTTCAGTGGCACGCCAAGAACGGCCTGGCACTCCTCGGCGCTGAGATCGTCTGCTGGATCGTCTTCACAATCCTAGGCATCATCCTGAGCAAAATCTTTTCCGCGCTTTCCTGCGGCATTGGCCTCGTTCAGTGCGCCGTATGGATCGGTTTCCTGGTCGTCCGCGTGATGTGCATCGTCAAAGGCACCGGCGGGCAGCGATTCCGCATTCCGGTCGTTACCGATATGGCCGAGAAGATGTAATCAAAGGAGATTTCGATGGACACACCTGGCGGTTCCGGTTCCTACACTCCTCCACCTCCACCGCCGCCTTCGAGCGGCAGCACGCCACCCGCGGCTCCGAGCGGCGGCGACATCGTTTATCCGCAGCAGCCACCGAAGGATCCGGTGCTGATCGCGGTGCTGAATCTCGTAGTAGCCGGCTGTCTCGGCTACTTCATGATCGGACAGAAAATGAAGGGGATCGTGGCGGTGATCGCCTGGATCGTCGGTGCTTTCTTCACCTGCGGCACCGTTTCCCTCCTCGTTTCAGTCGTAGGCGCGATCGACGGCTACATGCAGGCCCAGCACCTCAAAGCCGGCTTCCCGCTCCAGCAGTGGTCGTTCTTCGATAAGCACCTTTGATCAGCGATTCAGAAGGAACGAAAGGCGCCGCGAAAACGGCGCCTTTTTCATTTGCGCGCGGCTGTCATTTCGAATCGGCGGAACCGGGGGTGCGGGAG
>DATAMS010000115.1:0-2880 GCA_036260495.1 Thermoanaerobaculia bacterium | reverse complement strand
GTCCACGCGAGAATGCACCCCGGCAGGGGCGCGCGACAAGCGTAGAAGATGGCATCGATCCGTCATTGGGCAACGCTCCTCTGATCAATAGCCCGCATTTCTGCTTCGACCTCACGGCCCCGCGATTTGAATCGAAGATCGACGCGAACGGGTGAGAAGCAAAATCTGCTTCGCGCACCCCTGCCGGGGTGCAACTTTAGGTTCGCTCTGTCCGGTGGCTGCGCCGGAGGCGCCGCCACCGGAATCGAACGTGCCCAAACCCCACCCCGGCTGGGGTGCGCGAATTACCAGAGATACCGATCATCGAATGCGACGCCGTTTGCTTCCAGAAATCGAAGGTACTCTTCCTTGAACGACTTCGTTCGATGGTGCTCCTCTTGATCTCGGATGTATTTGATCACTGCATCGCGGCAGGACCGGCTGACCGTGAACGCTCCGTACCCTTCCTGCCAGTAGAAGCGGCGCTCACCGATTACATCGTGAACCCATGCCGACGAGCCCCTCTTGAGATCTCGCAGCACATCGGCGACGCAGTGGGTCGCTTTCAATCCTGCGAGGAGATGAACGTGGTCGGCAACGCCTCCGACTTCAAGAGCGACGCCGCCGAGGTTGCGTAGGGAACCGCCGAGAATCGCGTGGAGCCGCAGGCGCCAGTCGGGATCGATGATCGGAAGTCGAGATCTTTGGTCGAAAAGACGATGTGGTAATGAAGGCTCACGTGAGTCGAGGGCATCGGCATTTCTCCTTCGACTCGATGGTCCCTCGGTCCCCAGTTTTCATCAAATGTCTACGCGATGTAGAAGATTTGCATTGATTTGGCGGTAGGTCGCGTCTTTGTCTCTCGGGTGTAGACCGCGAATCCGCTTCGCGCACCCCTGCCGGGGTGCGTTCTTGGGTGCGCGCTGTTCCGGTGGCGGCACCTCCGGTGCGGCCACCGGCTACCGTCGCTCACTCCTTCGGAGTCTTAAATTCAACCATCGCTCTATACGACAACTATGGTTTTCGCAGCTCGCCCAGAATCTCTTCCAGCAATTCCACCACGCGCTGGTTCTGCGCTTCGGTGCGGCGCTGCGAGGCGCGCGTTGATTCCATCCAGGCGTAGCAAAGCCAGCCGATGACGAAGACGGCGACGAGGATCAGTACGAAGATGATCGTCATCGGAGGCGCGCGCTCAATAAATGTTCCACGCCCGTGTGAGGTAGTCCGCGAACGTCAGGACGAACAGCACGCCTAGCCAGAGGAAGGAGGCGATGACGACGACCCAGGTCAGGCGCGTGGAGTGGATGACGTGCATGAAGAAGAGGATGACCAGGAGGGCTTTGATCGTGGCGATGAGGAGCGCGATCGGGGTGTTCATCACGCCGAGGTCGATTGTTGAGACCCACCATGTCAATAGCGTGCCTGCGGCGAGAGACAGGAAGACGGCGATGTAGATCCACATCGGGGTCACGTGGAAGTGCGGGGCGTGCGGGGGTGCGTATTCGTTTTCGTCAGCCATTGTGCGGACCCGGAATCAGGTAGAGGAACGGGAAGAGGAAAATCCAGACGATGTCGACGAAGTGCCAGTAGAGGCCCATGATCTCGACCGGGCCGTAGTACTCGGGGCCGAAGTCGCCGCGCCGCGCGCGCATCATCATCCAGATCAGCAGGCCGGCGCCGATGACCATGTGCAGCGCGTGCAGGCCGGTCATGCTCCAGTAAAACGTCATGAACAGCTGAACCTTCGGCGCCAGCGCCGGCACTTCGTTCCAGGTGAAATTCGCGCCGGGAAAGAGTCCCTCGTGAAAGTGCTGCCAGTACTCGACCATCTTGATCGAGAGGAAGGTCCCACCAAAGATCAGCGTCGCGAACAGCATCCCCACGGTTGCTTTGCGGCGTCCGAGTTGGGCGTTGCGCACGGCCAGCGCCATCGTCAGCGAGCTGACGATGAGCACGAGCGTGTTGATGCCGCCGTACAGTTTGTTCTGCTGCTCGGCCGCGACCGACCACGCTTCCGGATACGTGACGCGGTAGATCCAATACGCCGCGAGGACGCCGCCGAAGAAGAGGATTTCGGTGGCGAGGAACATCCACATGCCGAGCGTGGACGCTTCGTGCTGTTGGCCGAGGTCCTCGAAGTGATGCTGGAGGAACGGGTGATGTTCGTGATGCTCTTCGACGTGCGGCGCGGGCGGTGGCCCGCCGAGGGTGAGGTCAGACATTCTGCGTCTCCCCCATCGCCTTCATCATCGCCGGATAGTCGTAGGCATCCCACGTCACGACCGGCGTCTCGTGGAAGTTTTCCATCGGCGGCGGCGACGAAGTTGCCCATTCAAGACCGACGGCGCCCCACGGATTTGGTCCCGCGGGACGGCCGTACCAGAGCGACCAGATCAGATACACGAGCGGCAACGCGTATCCGACGGCGAGCACCGAGGCGCCCGCGGTGGACATGACGTTGAGCACCTGAAACTCCGGCGCGTAGGCGTGGTAGCGGCGCGGCATGCCGAGGTAGCCAAGTACGAATTGCGGGAAGAAGGTCAGGTTGAAACCGGCGAAGACGAGCAGCGCTGCGAGACGCGCCCACCACTCGGGATACATCCGTCCGGTGATCTTCGGCCACCAGTAGTGCAGACCTGCCATGTACGCCATGACCGCACCGCCGACCATGACGTAATGGAAGTGGGCGACGACGAAGTAGGTGTCGGTGACGTGGATATCGAGTCCGATGGCCGCGAGGAAGAGGCCCGTCACGCCGCCGATCGTGAAGAGTCCGATGAAGCCGAGGATGTAGAGCATCGGCGTCATGAGCGCGACGGACGCTCGATAAAGCGTGGCAGTCCAGTTGAAGACCTTGATGGCCGAGGGGACGGCGACGAAGTAGCTGAGGAAGGAGAAGAT
>DATAMS010000101.1:0-3072 GCA_036260495.1 Thermoanaerobaculia bacterium | reverse complement strand
CTCTTCTTTGGGCGATCGTCATCGTGTTCGTGTTTCTGGCGGGCTCGTTCTGGGTCGTTCAAGGTGTGCAGGCGGAGAAGTATCGGAACCTTTCGGAAGCCAATGCCCTTCGCGAGCTCGTCACGCCGGCCAAGCGCGGATTGATCCTCGACCGTAGCGGACAAAAGATCCTCGCGGATAACCAGCCCGCCTACTCGCTGTCGCTCGACCGCGTGGTCATGCGTCCGATCATCAAGAACGACCCCACGCATCGCGACAAGCTCGTGGCATTCCTCGCTCAGGTTCTCGGCGTGCCAGCGCAGGAGATCGAGGCGCGATTCGAAAAAGGGAAGGCAATTCCCAACGCGCGGCCCATTCCGGTCGCGGAAGATCTGTCGATGACGCAGGTCGCCTCGATCCAGGCGCAGGCGGTTGCGTTTCCCGAGCTCGACGTCGAGCCGGTGCAGCGCCGCAACTATCCGTACGGAATCATGGCCGCGCACGTGATGGGCTTCATCGGCGAGGTGAACGATAAGGACCTCACCTCACACAAAGAGCTCAGGCAGGGCGATCTTCTCGGCAAACGCGGCGTGGAAATGATGTACGACGAATATCTGCGCGGCCGCGACGGCGCGCAGTACTGGCAATACGACAGTCACGGACGCCGCCTCGATGAATATCGCCCGGCCCGCAAAGAACCAGTCGCTGGCGACAACGTCTACCTCACGATTGATTTCGATTTGCAGCGCCGCGCGGAGCAGTACTTCATCGAGAACGAGTTCGTCGGATCAGCAGTAGCGCTCGATCCCCGCAACGGCGAAGTCCTGGCGATGGTCTCGTCGCCCGCGTTCAATCCCAACGTTTACTCGCGCCGCTTCACACCCGAAGTCTGGCGGACCATCGCATCCAATCCATTCAAGGTCGAGCTGAATCGCGCCATTCAGGGCCTCTATTCGCCGGGATCGGTCTTCAAGGCGGTCATGGCCATGGCCGGCCTGTCCGAAGGCGCAATCGATACGTCGACATCATTCTTCTGCAGCGGAAGCGGCGTGTTTTTCGGACGCCGTTTCCGTTGCTACAACAAGAACGGTCATGGCGACGTCAGTGTCGCCAACGCCTTGAAAGTGTCGTGCGACATCTTCTTCTTCAACGTTGGCGCACGGCTGGGCGTCGACAGGATTTCCGAGTACGCGCACAAGCTCACCTTCGGCGAAATCTCTCGCATCGATCTCGACGGCGAGAAAGCGGGTCTGGTTCCTTCCACCCAGTGGGCCAATACCAAACAGCACCGCAAGTGGTATCCGTCGGAAACGATCTCGGTCGCCATCGGTCAGGGCCCGCTCATCGTGACGCCACTTCAGGTCGCAAACATGATGGCGGCGATCGCGAACGGCGGAACCGTCTACCGTCCGCACGTCGTAAAGATGATCGAGAAGGTCAACCCGGACGGACACGTCGAACGCCTTCAGGTCGCGAGCGAAGTGCTGCACAAGGTCACGCTTGCTCCGAAAGCGCTGGAAACCGTGAGACTCGGTCTCTGGAAAGTCGTCAACGAAGAAGGTGGCACCGGCGGCAACGCCCGCATCGACGGTCTGAACGTCTCCGGCAAAACCGGCACCGTTCAGGTCATCGCGCAGCACGGCTGGGTGAAGACCGAAGGGTTGCCCTACAAGTACAAAGATCACGCGTGGTTCGCATCGTTCGCGCCGAAGGACAATCCGCAGATGGTCGTGGTCGTCTTCGTCGAGCATGGAGGCCACGGCGGTGTCGATGCCGCGCCGCTGGCCAAGCTGCTATACGAATCGCGATTCCGCGAACAGGTCCAGAGCGCCAACCTCGATCTCTCGAATCCCGACACGCTCCAGGCAATCAAAGAAGGACAAGCGCCCGTCCCCGGCCAGGTCAAGAAAGCACCCGCTGCGCAACAAGGCTCGAACCCAAACCTCGGCCACTGATGTATTGCCTTCGACATTGTCGGTTGATTGCCTTTGGCGTTATCAACGGCCGACAGCACGCATTCGATCAAAAGCTTGAACTTCTCTCACAACGACGAAGGTAATGAACTGACAACTGACAACGCCGGAGGCATTCAACGCCGCAGACACTAATAAGGTCTTTTGAACTTCTCCGCGTCGCGTCTTTCGCGTTTCGTCGGACGTCCCGCTCCTCGCTCGCGGAACACGGCATCATCAATCTTTTCGATGACGGGCGTCTCGTCGATGTACATCGTGCGGGCGATCTCCTTCGGTTGCTGTTTGTCGGGGATGCCCTTCACGACAAACTTCCGGAAGCGCTCGCCGGCGTACAGCTCGACGACGTCGCCTTCGCGAACTGGCGCGGCCGGTTTGACGCGCTGGCCGTTGAGTTTTACGTGACCTCCGCGGCACGCCTTGGTCGCATCTGTCCGATGCTTGACGAGGCAGACATGCTTGAGCCAGGTGTCGATGCGATGACGCTCTGAGTCGCTCATTCGGAAGAGGTTATAATCCCGGTCATGATTAAAGCCGACATCGTCAACAAGGTGGCGGAAGTGTCCGAAATTTCGCGCGTGAAGGCGGCTCAAGCAGTCGACACGGTGATCGAAGGCCTGCGCCATGCGCTCGCGCGCGGCCAGCGGATCGAGCTCCGCGGATTCGGCGTTTTCCAAGTCAAACAGCGGAAGAAAGGGATCGGCCGCAATCCTAAAACCGGCGTCGAAGTGAAGATCCCGCCCGGCAACACCATCCGCTTCAAACCGGGCAAAGAACTGCGGAACCTTCTGTAGTGTCGCCCGAGGAAAACCGGCAGCCTGTTGGCAACAGCCAGACCGTACTCGTTCTCGATTTCGGTTCACAGTACACGCAACTCATCGCCCGGCGCATCCGCGAGCAGAGCGTCTACTCCGTCGTCCATCCGTTCGACATTCCGATCGATCGCATCCGCGCGCTCGATCCGCAAGCGATCATTTTTTCCGGCGGACCGCAATCGGTTTACGCCGACGCCGCGCCGATCTGCTCGCGTGAGATCTTCGGCCTCGGCATCCCCATCCTCGGCATCTGCTACGGCATGCAGCTCACTGCCTATCTGCTCGATGGGAGAGTCGAAGCATCGGCC
>DATAMS010000073.1:0-3764 GCA_036260495.1 Thermoanaerobaculia bacterium | reverse complement strand
CGATGATTCTCACGCGCGACGATGTGCGGCGACTGCTCGATCTCGATGATTGCATTGCTGCGGTGGCCGAGGTGTTTCGAAAGTCGGCGCGCGGCGAGATTGCGCCGGCTGGCGTGTTGAGCATGCACGCCGAGGGCGGCGGGTTTCATGTCAAGGCAGCGATGCTCGACGATGGCGAGCGGCGATGGTTCGCTGCAAAGACCAACGCGAATTTTCCGGGCAACGCGGCTCGCTTCGGGCTGCCGACGATTCAAGGCGTCGTGTTGTTGTTTGATGCGATTGATGGCCGTCCGCTGGCGGTTCTCGATTCGATCGAGCTCACGGCATTGCGGACGGCGGCAGCGACAGCGGTGGCAGCGCGGCATCTGGCGCGGCCGTCGTCATCGACGGTCACGATTTGCGGCTGCGGCGCGCAATCGGCAGCGCAGCTTCTTGCGCTGGCGCGCGTGCTGCCGGTTGCCGAGGTCTTCGCGTTCGACATTGACGAGAAACGCGCTGCTGCATTTGTTCGGGAGATGGCCGAGGCGCCGTTCGCGGTGAAGGCGGTTGACGATCTTCGCGCTGCCCTCCGCGCGAGCGACGTCGTCGTCACGTGCACGACCTCACGCCGTGCGTTCCTGATGCGCGACGACGTCATGCCGGGGACGTTCATCGCCGCCGTCGGTGCGGACAATCCGGAGAAGTCGGAGCTCGATCCTTTGCTGATGGCCGGTAGCAAAGTCGTCGTCGATTCGATCGAGCAGTGTGCCGCGTTCGGCGATCTGCATCACGCGATCGACGCCGGCGTCATGTCCGCGAACAACGTCTACGCCTCGCTCGGCGAGATCGTGGCCGGTGATCGTCCGGGCCGGACAAACGACAACGAGATCACGATCTTCGACAGCACAGGAACCGCGATTCAGGATGTCGCGGCTGCGGTGCTGGTGTACAAAAGGAGTGCGGGCGTCTCGCCCGCGGTTCGCGGGGCGTCCCGCCCCGGGAATGCGCGGTAACGATCTGCGGCGATCGTCGCCGTCGAAGTTCGCGGTGGGCTTACCTGTGCAACGAATCAACCGAAACGCTGGGCGAGTTACTGATGCTTCGCCCGAGTTTCGCAGTCAGGCGGGACGCCTGACTGCCCGCGGGCGAGACGCCCGCACTCCTATACACTCGCGCTATGAGCGATGTCTCGCCGTATCTCACGTTCGATCGCGCGGCCTGGTCGGCGCTGCGCGGGCCGACGCCGATGACGCTTTCGGCGGATGAGGTCGCGGAGTTGAGCGGGATCAACGAGGCGTTGTCGATGAAAGAGGTCGAGGAGGTTTACCTTCCTCTTTCGCGTCTGCTCAACCTTCATGTTGCGGCGTTCGATCAGCTTCATCTTGTGTCGTCGCGTTTTCTTGGGAGCGAGACGCCGAAGGTTCCGTATGTCATCGCCATCGGCGGCAGCGTCTCCGCCGGCAAGAGCACGACCGCGCGTGTGCTGCGAACGTTGCTGTCGCGCTGGCCCGATCATCCGCGCGTCGATCTCGTCACCACGGACGGATTTCTCTTTCCGAACGCCACGCTGGAAGAGCGCGGCATCATGCACCGCAAGGGATTTCCAGAGAGTTACGACCGCCCAAGGCTGATCGAGTTCGTGTCGCAATTGAAGTCGGGGCTGTCGCCGCTGACCGTGCCGCTCTATTCGCACTTCGCGTACGACATCATCGGCGAAGAGCACGTGGTCGATCGTCCCGACGTGGTGATCCTGGAAGGGTTGAACGTGTTGCAGAGTGGCACGATCCATTCCGTCTTCGTCTCCGACTTTGTCGATTTCTCGATCTACGTCGACGCGACCGGGGACGATCTGGAGACATGGTTTCTCGACCGTTTTCAAAAGCTGCGCGAGACGGCGTTTCGCGATCCGGCGTCGTTCTTCCATTCGTACGCGGCGATGACGGACGAGGAAGCAACCGCGTTCGCGAAAGAGATCTGGCGAACGATCAACCTCGCCAACCTGCACGAAAACATTCTGCCGACGCGCGAGCGGGCCACGCTGATTCTGGGCAAAGGGCCGAGTCATGTCGTGGAGAGGGTGCTGCTGCGACGGTTGTGATCACGCGAAGGCGCTCACGCGAAGACGCGAAGGCGCGAAGTTAAAACCCACTTCGCGGCTTCGCGCCTTCGCGTGACAGCACAGCACGATAGAATCGCGCCATGCGGAAGTCGTTCATCGTTGCTCTCTTATTCGTCGCCACCGCCGCCCTCGCCGCGCCTCCCGCCTACGCGCCCGATCGCAAAGCGGGCGAAGGGGAGGGGCCGTTCACGCGCTTGATCATTCGCGGCGCGACGCTTGTCGATGGCACCGGCGCGCCGCCGATCGGGCCGGTCGACATCGTCATCGAAGGGAACCGCATCCGCGAAGTGCGCAGCGTCGGCTTCCCGAAAGTTCCGATCAAAGCCGATCGCCGGCCGAAAGATGCGACGAAGGAAATCGACGGCACCGGCATCTGGGTGCTGCCCGGGTTTGTCGACATGCACGGCCACGCGGGCGGCGAAGAGCAAGGCACGACCGCGGAGTACGTCTTCAAACTCTGGATGGCGAACGGCATCACCAGCGTGCGCGAGCCTGGTTGCGGCAACGGCGTCGACTGGTGTCTGCACGAGCGCGAGCGCAGCGCGAAGAACGAGATCGTGGCGCCGCGACTCTTTCCGTACGTCTTCACGAGTCACAATCAGTGGGACGGCGGCGCGATCGATTCGCCGGAGCAGGCGCGGAAGTTCGCGCAGTTCGTGGCGAAGAAGGGTGCTGACGGTCTCAAGATCCTCAGCTCCGGCGATCCGGTTTTCGATCCCGAAATCCTCGCCGCCCTCATCGACGAAGCCAACAAGCTCCACCTCGGTACAACCACCCACCTCGCGCAGATGGGCGTGGCGCGCGCGAACATCATCGACGCGTCGCGCATGGGTCTGCGCGGGATGGAGCATTGGTATGGGTTACCCGAGGCGTTGTTTACGGATCGAACGATTCAGGACTATCCGCGCGACTACAACTACAACGATGAGTCGAATCGATTTGGCGAGGCCGGCCGGTTGTGGAAGCAGGCCGCGGAACCGGGCAGCGAGAAGTGGAACGCGGTGATCGACGAGCTGGTGGCGAAGAAATTCAACATCGATCCGACGCTGACGATTTACGAAGCGAGCCGCGATCTGATGCGGGCCATGCGCGCCGAATGGCACGACCGCTACACGTTACCTTCGCTTTGGCGCTGGTATCAGCCGAGCCGCACCGCGCACGGCGCCTACTGGTTCAACTGGACGACCGCGGACGAAGTGGAGTGGAAGAACAACTACCGCATCTGGATGCGATTCCTGAACGATTACAAGAACCGCGGCGGGCACGTCACCACCGGTTCCGACTCCGGCTTCATCTTCAAGCTCTATGGATTCGATTACATCCGCGAGCTGGAGCTGTTGCAGGAGGCGGGCTTTCATCCGCTCGAGGTCATTCGCTCGGCGACGATGTGGGGCGCGGAGGCGATCAATGCGCCGCGCGGCACGAAGGTCGAGTTCGGAATTGTGCGGCCGGGCATGCTCGCCGATCTCGTGCTCGTCGATCAGAATCCGATCGACAACTTCAAGGTGCTGTACGGCACGGGATGGATTCACGTCAACGACACGACCGGGAGTGCGGAGCGGATCGGCGGCATCAAGTACGTGATGAAAGACGGCATCCTGTACGACGCGAAGAAGCTGCTGCGCGACGTGGCCACAATCGTCGAACAGGCGAAGGCGGCGGAGGC
>DATAMS010000072.1:0-15891 GCA_036260495.1 Thermoanaerobaculia bacterium | reverse complement strand
CCCTCGTTGTCCGCCGGACAAGCCTCGTATGTATTGGATCGTCTGATTGCCGAGCGCCGCATCTCCCCCGCAGAAATCAACCGATGTGTCGGCGACATGCATCGCGAGATCAATGATCTCGAGTCTCGCCTGCAGACGTTGCGGCAGCATGCCGGAGCGGCGCCAAGCAGCGCGCCTGCCGCTGCACGCCGCGGCCGTCCGCCCGGACGTCCACCCGGAAGTGGCCGCGGTCCTGGCCGTCCGCCGGGAAGCGTCAATAAGGCCGCGCAGCCTGCCGCGGCACCCGCCGCTGCCGCAGCCCCGAGTGCAGCGCCGGCCGCTGGCAAGCGCCGCCGCCGTACCAAGATCACCGCGGAACAATTGGCCTCCCGTCAGCTTCAGGGCCGTTATCTCGGCCTGATCCGCCAGATTCCGGCAAGCCGCCGCGCGGCATTCCAGAAGATCGCCAAGGATCGCGGACGCGAAGCCGCAATCAATGAAATGAGAACGACTCTCAAGAAGTGATCGCCCCGTCATTCTTTCGTCTTGGAGGGCGCCTGTCAGGGCGCCCTTTTCTTTTGGCGCTGCTCGTTATTTGCGGCAGCTTCGCACCCGCGCACGTACGGGCTGCTGTGCATACGACGCAGGTAACCCTCCTTCATTTTTCCGACTATCACTCGCACGCGCTGCCGTTCTACTCCGAGGGGCGGGAAGGGCAGGGGGGCATCGCGAGGGCGATCGGATATTTGCGGCGCGAGAAACACCGCGGCGCACTCGTCTTTTCCGGCGGCGACATGATCAACAAAGGCTCGCCCGCCTGGTCGGATAAGTACCGGTGCGCGGAATGGCCGTGGCTCGACGGCATCGCCGATGCGATGGCCTTGGGCAACCACGAGCCCGATTACGGATTCGAGGCCATGCAGGCGTGCATCGGATCGGTCCATTTCCCGGTGATCAGCGCCAATACGGATGGATTCAGCGGAACTCGTGTTTTTGTGGTCAAAGGGATTCGTATCGGAGTCTTTGCCATTGCCGGAAACGATTTCCGTACCCTGGTCAAAGATCCCGCACTTCATTTCGGAGACCCGGTCGAAGCGGCCCGCGCCGCGGTGCGCACGCTGCGGGAAACGGAGCACGCGGACGTCGTCGTCATGATCGGCCACGAACATCTCGACGACGATTTCGCACTGGCGCGCGCAGTGCCCGGTATCGACCTGATTTTCGGTACGCACAGTCACTTGAAGCGCGCCTTGACGCGCATCGACGGCACGAAGACGTGGTTCATCTCGCCGTTTCAGTATCTGACCTACATCAGCCGTGTGGTCTTGACGTTCAGAGGGCGGACGCTGACGAATGTCCGCGGCCAGCTCGTTCCCGTCGATGCGCACATGCCCTCGGACAAGACGGTGGCGACGCGCGTCGCGAAGATGCAGCGCGAGTTGGAGCACGATCCGCAATACGCGCCACTCTTCGTCAACATCGGATCGCTGGCCGCGCCGTTGAGCGTCGAAGCGCTTGCCGCGAAATCAGTGGCGGTCATGCGCGATGCCGCGAAGGCGGATATCGCACTATCGACGGCCAGCAGTTTCCGCCAGGCCCTTCCGCGCGGAAACGTGACGGTCGAGGCGTTGCGCGCGGGGTTGCCGTACGACAACGAGATTCTTGTTTACGAAATGCACGGCGATGCCGTCGAGAAACTGCTCGCATACGGGCACTCGCGCGAAGGAAGCGATTCCGTCGCGATCGTCGCCAAACCAAAATCGATCGATCCGCAGAAGACCTACCACGTGGCAACGACCGACTTTCTCGCCAGGACCGCCGCTGGGTATCGCGATTTCTTCGCCGGCCTGACTCCTGAGGCTCCGGGGCTGCACGTGCGTGAAGAGGTAAGGAAGCGAGTGGCCAGCGGGCAGTGGCCGGCAGTTCGGCATCAGTAGTTCGGGTGACGCAATGAGACTTGTACTCGTATCGCTCGCTTCGCTTCTGATTCTCGGGTGCAATCCGATTCAAGAGTCACACATAGACGCCAATGTGCCCGACTCAGCGGCATTCGACCGGTATCTGCAACGAGACCTGAAGAGCTACTTCTCCGGAGCCGATGTGACCGTGGATCTTCTTCGTCGGGAACCAACCCAGTCCGGGGTGGCCTACCCAAAGTTCTATGCGTGGATTCACGCAATTGCTCCAGGCGCGCCGGCTGTGGATGGTGTGGTTCGCATGGAGGCCGTTGACCGCCAGAAATTCGTCGTCACGCACTTTCTATCAGTTCAGGAAATACGTTCCGATCCCGGGCAAGTCGACGCAATCTTTCCAGCACCTTTGTGCTCCGGCATCAAGCATCGGGCTGGCGTGACTGGCGACTAACTCAAATGTTGCAGCTTCTGACCGCCAACCCCATGGTCACGCTAACTCGTGATCCCCAATCCTTGACCCCACGCCCGTCATCGATATGATGCAGTCATGACCGCCGCCGCTCCCGCGACACCGACCGTTCAGCGTCCGCCGCGTGTACCCTGGATCATCGCCCTCTACCGCTCCGCCATCGTCAAGAAGGCCGTCATGGCGGTAACCGGCATCTTCCTCTTCGGCTGGATCCTTCTGCACATGCTCGGCAATCTGAAGGTCTACCTCGGACCCGAGCATTACAACGCCTACGCGCAGTTTCTGATCACGATGGGCGCGCCGCTCCTGCCGAACAAGACGGCTCTCGTCATCGTGCGCACGCTCCTGATCATCGCGGCGATCCTGCACATCGTCGCGGCCACGCAGTTGACGATCATGAATCGGAAGGCCCGGCCGATTGGCTATCGGGAGCGCGAGTACGTCGCCGGCTCCTACGCGGCGCGGACGATGCGCTGGGGCGGCGTCATCATCCTTCTCTTCGTCTTCTACCACCTCGGGCACCTCACCTTCGGCAAGTTCCATCCCGATTTCATCGAAGGCGACGTCTACCACAACTTCGTCACTGGCTTTCAGGTGTGGTGGGTGAGCGCGTTCTACATCATTGCTAACCTCGCGCTGGGGACGCACCTCTACCACGGCCTCTGGAGCATGTTCAATTCGCTGGGACTCAATCATCCGGGATTCAATCCGTGGAAGCGCGTCTTCGCGACCACCTTCGCGATCGTCGTCACGGCCGGCAATGTCTCCTTTCCGATCGCCGTCCTCATAGGAATCCTGCGTTGACCCCGACAACCTCCGCACCACCACACAGGCAGGGAACGACTCGATGACTCTCGACAGCAAGATCCCGCCCGGACCGATCGATCAGAAGTGGGAGCACGCCAAGGCCCACTACAAACTCGTCAATCCGGCCAACAAACGGAAGTACGACGTCATCGTCGTCGGTGCCGGACTGGCCGGCGCTGCCGCCGCTGCCACGATGGCGGAGCTCGGCTACAACGTTCAATGCTTCGTCTATCACGACTCGCCGCGCCGGGCCCACTCCATCGCCGCGCAGGGCGGCATCAACGCCGCCAAGAATTATCAGAATGATGGTGACAGCGTTTACCGCCTCTTCTACGACACCGTCAAAGGCGGCGACTATCGCTCCCGCGAAGAGAACGTTTACCGGCTCGCGCAACTCAGCGTCAACATCATCGATCAGGCAGTCGCGCAGGGCGTGCCGTTCGCCCGCGAGTACGGTGGCACGCTCGAGAATCGCTCGTTTGGTGGCGTGCAGGTCTCGCGAACCTTTTACGCTCGCGGCCAGACCGGACAACAGCTTCTCCTCGGCGCGTTCCAGGCTCTGGAGCGCCAGATCGCACTCGGCCGCGTGAAGATGTTCCCGCGCCACGAAATGCTCGACGTCGTTCTCGTCGACGGCCAGGCCAAAGGCATCATCACCCGCAACCTCGTCACCGGCACGATCGGCTCATACGCCGCCGACGCGGTCGTCCTCGCGACGGGCGGTTACGCCAACGTCTTCTATCTCTCGACGAACGCCAAAGCGTCGAACACCACCGCGATCTGGCGCGCGTATCGCCGCGGTGCATATTTCGCCAATCCCTGCTACACGCAGATTCATCCGACATGCATCCCACAGAGCGGCGATTTCCAGTCGAAGCTGACGCTGATGTCGGAGTCGCTACGCAACGACGGCCGCATCTGGGTTCCGAAAAAGGGCGGCGACACGCGCCGTGCCGATCAGATTCCGGAGAACGAGCGCGATTACTACCTCGAGCGCAAATACCCGAGCTACGGCAATCTCGCGCCGCGGGATATCGCCAGCCGAGGAGCGAAGGAAGTTTGCGACGAAGGGCGTGGGGTCGGGCCGGGCGGCCGCGGCGTCTATCTCGATTTCGCCGACGCCATCAAGCGTCTCGGGCGTCCCGTCATCGAAGAGCGCTACGGCAATCTCTTCGAAATGTACGCCGACATCACCGCGGAAGATCCGTATTCGCTTCCGATGCGCATTTATCCCGCGCCGCATTACACGATGGGCGGATTGTGGGTCGACTACAACCTCATGTCGACGATCCCCGGCCTCTACGTCGGCGGCGAAGCAAACTTCTCCGATCACGGCGCCAACCGCCTCGGCGCCAGCGCGTTGATGCAGGGTCTGGCCGACGGCTATTTCGTGCTGCCGGTGACCGTTGGCGATTACCTGGCCGGTCAGCTCGGCAAGAAAGTCGCTGCAACAGCGCCGGAATTCAAACAGACGCAGGCCGACGTCGAGCAGCGCATCAACAAGCTCGTCTCCGCGAAGGGGAGCCGCAGCGTCGACTCGTTCCATAAAGAGCTCGGCAACATCATGTGGGAGCGCTGCGGCATGGCCCGCACGGCCGAGGGGCTGAAGACGGCGATTGCGGACATACGGACCTTGCGCGAGCAGTACTGGCGCGACGTCCGCGTCCTCGGCACGAACGAGGAGCCGAATCAGGCACTCGAGCGCGCCGGCCGCGTCGCCGACTTTTTCGACCTCGGCGAGTTGATGTGCATTGACGCGCTCCATCGCGAAGAATCCGCCGGCGGGCATTTCCGCGTCGAATATCAGACCGCCGACGGTGAAGCGAAGCGCGATGACGACAACTTCCTCTACGTCGGCGCGTGGCAGTTCAAAGGCGAAGAAGGCGCGCCCGAGCTGCACAAAGAACCGCTCGTCTATGAGGAAGTGAAGCTGGCCACGAGGAGCTACAAGTAAATGGACCTCACACTGGAAGTCTGGCGGCAGCCCTCGCGAACCGCTGAAGGAAAGTTCGTCACCTACGAGGCGAAAGACATCAGTCCCGACGCGTCGTTCCTGGAGATGCTCGACGTCGTCAACGAGCGCCTCACGGAAAAAAACGAGCCGCCGATCCACTTCGAGCACGATTGCCGCGAAGGCATCTGCGGCTCGTGTGGGATGATGATCAATGGGGTCGCTCACGGTCCCGCGGGCGGCACAGCCACCTGTCAATTGCACATGCGGCACTTCAGTCACGGCGACAACATCCGCGTCGAACCGTGGCGTGCGCGGGCGTTCCCGATCATCAAGGACCTCATCGTCGACCGCAGCCCGCTCGACATGATCATCCAGGCCGGTGGCTACATTTCCGTCAACACCGGCAGCGCGATCGAAGCCAACACGCTGCTTATCCCGAAAGCCGTGCAGGATCGTTCGATGGACGCCGCGGCATGCATCCAGTGCGGCGCGTGCGTCGCGCAATGTCCGAACGGCGCCGCGCAACTTTTCACTTCCGCGAAAGTTTCCCACCTCGGACTGCTGCCGCAAGGCCAGCCCGAGCGCTACGAGCGCGTCATCCGCATGGTCGAGATCATGGAAGAGCACTTCGGCAGTTGCACGATGTACGGCGAATGCGAGGCCGTCTGTCCGAAAGAGATCTCAACGGATTTCATCGCCAGGATGAATCGCGATTACTTGAGCGCGAAGTTTCGGACGAGGAGAAACGAAACAGAAAGGTAGAACGATGAAACAGAGCCTTGCTCTGCTCGTGCTTCTTGCGGCCCCCGTGTTTGCCACCGGCTTTCCGCCCGTCGTCACAAAGTCGTTCACGCCAGGTGTCGTTGCAGTCAATCAGATTGCGACGATGACCATCACGCTCACGAATCCGAATTCCTTCTCGCTCCCGGGCGCATCGATCTCGGATACGTTTCCGGCGGGTCTGGTGAATGCCGGACCGTTTCCCGGTACCGCTTCGACCACGTGCCCCGGCGGCTTTGTGGGCACGACCCCCACGTCGCTGATGATGGCCGGCGGCACGATCCCCGCGAACGGCAGTTGCACGATCACAGCGCCCGTCCTCAGCGCCACGCCCGGCAGCTACCAGAACGACACCGGCAGTCTCTTCACCGGCGCCGGAACAAGCCTCGGCGGCGGCAGCGCGACGTTGATCGTAGTCCCGGCTGGACAGCTTCCGGCTCTGTCACGCACGGCAATGCTCCTGCTGACGATCGTGCTTGGTGCCGCTGCGTTGAGCCGCCTCGGGCGATGATGTTCCGGCTCGTCTTGGCGTCCCGGTTTGGCGGCAGAGTAGAATAGACGCGTGGCACAACGCGTAGCAGACTTGACGACTGGGGAGCTTGAACGGTTGGTTGAGAGCACCGTCCGACGAACGATCGAGGACTATCTCGAGACGCTCGAAGCGCTCAGCTCGGCGTCGTATCTCGAATCGATTCGCGAAGCTCGAGACGATTATCAGAGCGGCGCCGTCACAAACCTCAACGATCTTCGGGATGAGTGAGATTGTTCTCACCAAGCGTGCCCTCAAAGACCTGGATCAGCTCGACCGGCCAGTACGGCGCCGGATCATCGAGCGACTGAAAGAATTCTCCGCAGACCCAGCGGCTCACGCAACCCGCCTCACCGACAGTCGCCTAGGTTCCTTCCGCTTCCGTATCGGTGATTGGAGAGTTGTCGTCGACATCATCGACGATCGCGTCATCGTGCTTAGAATCGGACACCGGCGCGAGATCTACCGCTGAAGGGTGTAGAACTTGAGCGTAAAAGCCCTCGATTCGAAACTCTTCGTGGTTCGCGCGGAGCTCGGTCCAAGCGCGCCGCGCGATTACCGGCTCGGTGTTCCCGCAATGCGCGGCTTTGAAAGCATCGAATTTCGAAAGCCGGTGACGTTCTTCGCCGGTGAGAACGGATCCGGCAAATCGACGATCATCGAAGCGCTGGCCGTCGCGGCGGGATTCAATGAAGAAGGCGGCTCGAAGAACTTCCGGTTCGAGACCGTGCGCCGCGAAGAGGAGAGTGATCGGCCGCTGTTCTTCCACCTCACTCGCTCGCCACGCTTTCCCTCCGATGGCTATTTCCTTCGTGCCGAATCCTTCTTTAACGTGGCAACGGAGATCGACCGGCTCGGCGTAACGAGAGGCTACGGTGGCGTGTCGCTGCACGAGCAATCGCACGGCGAATCGTTTCTGGCGCTGCTGATGAATCGTTTTCTTGGTGATGGGCTCTATATCCTCGACGAGCCTGAAGCGGCGCTTTCTCCCGCTCGCCAGCTCGCTCTGCTGGCCCGCATTCACCAGCTCATCCAGCGCGGCTCACAGTTCCTGATCGCCACGCATTCGCCAATCGTGATGGCATATCCCAATGCGACAATCCTTCAGCTCGACGACGGAATGCGCGAGGTTGCCTACGAGGAGACCGACCACTATCTCGTCACGCGCGACTTCCTGAATCATCGAAAGAAGATGCTCGACGAGCTGTTGTCGTAACTGGCCGAATCGCCGCCACTTTTGTCACCATGTTTCGTGCAGCGGTGGTTCAACCGCAGAGTTAGTTCTTCGGGCAACGTTCGGAACTCGTCATAAAAGGCAAACGTAGGCCGGACTCTCCAGTCCGACTCCGGCCGTTCATAGTCGGACTAGAGAGTCCGACCTACGTTCGACCTCGATCTTGAGCGACGCATCGTGGCCGCCCACCTTTGTAATGGCTTGGTGTCTTAAAGGGCCAAGGAAGGGAAACGATGATGATGCGAACGTTGCTTGCTCTAGCCGTGCTGTCGATCTGCGCACGCTGCGCAACGGTGGCTCATGGCCGATATCAGGAAGTGCCAGTGAACTCCACTCCCGCCGGGGCGGCGGTCAGTGTCGATTGCGGAAATGGCCTCCAAAACGCCGGCGTCACGCCGATCACCGTGAAGCTCAAGCGCAACGCGGACAAGTGTGCATTGTCGTTGGTCCACGACGGCTACGAAGACGCCTCGGCCACCTTTGCGAGAACCATTTCCGGCTGGATCTGGGGCAACCTCGCCATCGGCGGAATTCCGGGATGGATCATCGACGCAGCCGATGGAGCGATGTACAACCGAGTCCCGGAGAGTGTTCAGATCAACATGACGAAGAAGTGACACGGTCTATCACAATCTGGCTGAGGCAGCGGAAATGTCGCGTTCGGCGGCGAGACGCCGCCGGGCCAGCCGCCGGGGACGGCGGCGTTCCATGTTTCGGAACGCTGGCGTCTCGCCGGCTGGCAGGGCGCCGTCCCGGCGCCCTCGACGTTACTCGCGAATCCCCATTTCTTTCAACATGAACGCCTGATCCGCTGCGGTTTCGCGCAATGCGTCGTAGCGTCCCGATGAGCCGCCGTGGCCGGCGCCCATGTTCACTTTGAGGAGCAGCGGGTTCGAGTCGGTCTTCATCTCGCGAAGCTTCGCAACGAACTTCGTTCCTTCCCAATACGGCACCTGGCTGTCGTTGAGTGACACTTTCACCAGCATCGCCGGGTACGCTTTCGCGGCGATGTTGTCGTAGGGCGAGTAGGTCTTGATGTAGTCGTACTCTTTCTTGATGTTCGGATTGCCCCATTCCAGGTATTCGCTCGTGGTCAGAGGCAGGCTGGCGTCGAGCATCGTGTTGATCACGTCGACGAATGGGACTTGCGCGACAACGGCCTTGAACAAGTCCGGACGCATGTTGACCACCGCGCCCATGAGCAGTCCGCCGGCGCTGCCGCCCTGGATCACGAGCCGGTCGCGGGACGAGTAATGGTTATTGACCAGGTGCTCGGCCACTGCCACGAAGTCCGTGAACGTATTCCGCTTCGTCATCATCCGCCCGGCCTCCCGCCACGGCTCGCCGAGCTCGCCGCCGCCGCGAATATGAGCGATGACGAACATCACGCCGCGATCGAGCAGTGTCAGCCGGGCCGAATTGAACGTTGGCCATGTCGGCGAGCCGTAGGAACCATACGCATAGAGCAACACCGGACGTTTGCCGTCCCGTACCAGCGGCTTCTTGTAGACCATCGACATCGGGATTCTCGTTCCGTCTGCCGCCGTCGCGTACACACGCACGGTGCTGTAATTCGTCGGATCGTAGTTGGGAACCTCCACGCGCTTGAGCAGCTTGCTGGAGTGGCTCGCCATATCGAAATCGTAAACGGAGCTCGGCGTGACGAGTGACTGGTAGCGATAGCGCAACGCTGTCGAATCAAACTCGGGGTTCGTGTCGAGAAAAACCGAGTAGACCTGCTCCGGAAATGCGATCGGACTGGATTGATTCGACTGCAGATCGATCACGCGAATCGTCTGCAATCCGCCCTGCAGCTCCGACACGGCCATGTGGTCCTTGAAGAGATCGAAATCGTCGAGCTTCACATCCTCGCGCGCCGCGATGATCTCCTTCCAGTTCTTCATCTCCGGGGCGGAGTCGGGCGTGGTCACCATCCGGTAATTTTTGGCGTGGTCATTCGTGCGGATGTAGAAGAGATCGCCGCGATGGTCGACGAAGTACTTGTGATCGGTGGTGCGCGGAACGACGACGCGCAACGCTTCCGTCGGTTTGTTCGCGGGAAGGTAGCGGGCTTCGGATGTCGTCTTGCTCTGCGACTCGACCACGATGAATGCCTTGTCGCGCGTGCGAAACGCGCCGATGTCGTAAAGCTCGTCGGGCTCGTGGAAGACGAGATCGTTAGCCGTGGTGCCGAGGACGTGACGGTAGAAGCTGTCGGATCGCTTGGTGATCGCGTCCTCGGTCACGTAAAAGATCGTCTTGTTGTCCGTCGCCCACATGACGGTGTCGACGCGCTCGATCTTCTCGGGAAGCAGCGCGCCGGTGCGCAGATCTTTGATGACGAGCGTGTATTGGCGATAGCCGGTGGTGTCGGTGGAGTAGGCGAGGAGGTTGCCGTCGTCGCTGACCCGATACGATCCGAGCGAGAGAAACTTGAGACCCTTCGCCAGTTCGTTGAGATCGAGCGTGATCTCTTCGGCTGCATCAAGTCTCCCCTTTTTCCTCGCGTAAATCGGGTACTGCTTCCCCTCCTCGGTGCGCGAATAGTAGTAGTAGCCGCCGAGGCGGTAGGGAACGTTGACGTCGGTCTGCTTCACGTGGCTGAGCATCTCGGCGTAGAGCTTCTGCTGCAGCGGCTGCGTGTCCGCCGTCATCGCCGCGGTGTACGCGTTCTCGGCCTCGAGGTGCGCGATGACGTCCGGATTGCTCTTCTCGCGCAGCCAGAAATAGTTGTCGACCAGCGTGTCGCCGTGGACCTTCGTGACGTGCGGCTTCTTCGCCGTCGCCGGCGGCGCCGGTGCGGTCACGGGCTCTGCAAACGCAATGTTGGACATCGTCAGTACGGTGGCGGCAAGTAGGCTAACGCGGATTCGACGAATCACTTGCATGCGGCGTCTCCTGTGGTCCGCGAGTATAGGGGAGACGAACCAAACACCTCAGGAGTGCAAAGGGTCGGTTCCCTCAGCGTCTCCGCGGTGTGAGATTTTCGCGGTGATCCGAGTCACCGCTTCGCTTTGGTTTTCCTCGCGGTCTCGATCAGTGCCAGCGACGCGTGCTCGACATATGCGTTTACGTCCCGCGCGTCCCGAAGCCAGGGCGCGTCATTACTTCGCAAATGCACGCCGCCGATGTACGCGCTGTACGCGAGCAGGGCCTGCTGTCGTGCGGCGAGCTCCGTCATGCCAAGCTCCTGATACGTGTCTGCGAGGAGTTTCAATCGGCGGCTGGAGACCTTGCGTAATGCAGTCGCGATAGATGGCACCGGTGACACAGCCAGCGCCAGATACAGCGATTGCGCCCTCTTTGCCGCCATCGCCTCGGCAAACAGAGTTTGCAGCCGCGCGGCCGGATCGTCGATCGCGCGGATCTGATCGAGCGTTTCTTTATCGAGTCTGTCCCACCGCGCCACGGCGCGCCGCACGAGATCGTCCAAACCGGCGAAATGCCAATAGAAGCTGCCCTTGGTCACGTCCAGTGTGCGCGCCAGTTCCGGAATCGAGACGGAGGCGGCGCCGCGCGCGGCGATTGCATCGAGTGCCGCTTCCTCCCAATCGTCTGCGGTGCGGGTAGGAACGCCGAGGCGCGTGTGCGCTTTCTTCGTCATTTCTCAATACTGAGCGGTATTGATGGTTTGATCAAGGGGAGTGGGGCGTTGGGAGTGGGGTGTGGGAGCGGGGGTGATGGTGATAAAGGCAATTGCGCCTGCGATTGCCCCGGCAATGTGGGCGAGCGGTAATGGCGCGACCTCCGTCCAGAGATGGCCGAGCCCCGCTGTTTCGAAGGCGAGCTTGCCGATTGCGAGTGCGATCAGGGCAGCCCCAGTGTGCCGGTCGCTTGCCGACTGTTTCCGCAGAAGCGCAAGCGCTGACGCCACCCAAACGGCGAGAGCCAGCGCCGATGCCCCTCGGTATTCATCGAAATGCGCGCCCATAAGCAGCGCGAGGCTGATCACCGGCGCAAGGAGCGTCATCGACAAAACGATCGACCGGCGGCTTCGGCGATCGATGAGCGATATCGGAACGGCGATCGCGATTGCATTGGTCAGGAAGTGCCGGAAGTCGTAATGGACGAGGTGCCCAGTCCATAACCGCCAAACCTCCCCGTGAGCCGCGGCCGGCGTCAGCGCAAACAGTTCGGCGTTCATGACCACCATCTCCGCATCGCCACAAGGAGCAGGAGCGATAGCGCCCACAGCCAGCCAATGCTTCCGCTCGTTCGGATCGAAGTTCCTTGCTTGTTAATGACCTCGACGTCATTGCGCTCGCCGCTGATGATGTCCTGTTTGAACGCATCGGCCTCCTTCGAGAGGTTCACGGAAAGGTCGCTCATCGCCATCGACAAACCTTTCACTGACCTCTCTCGCATCGACTCGCCGACGTCCACCGCGGTCGAGTGTCCGGTGATCCGGCTCTGCCCGGGTGCGCGCAGCAGGAAGCGTCGCGCTGGCACGTAGAAGACCGCCGCGTCGATCAGTGTCCGCGTGTCGTTGTGATCGAGCGGCAGCACATATGCGCCGACAATCGACAGATAGAGAAACGAGATCGGATACGGATCGCTCGACTGAAACTGATCGACGGAGACGAGCGCGATCACATCGACGCCGAACATCTGCGAAACCTGATCGAGATTCGTGAAACCGCCTCCGGGAGTCAGATAGTTCGACGGAATGACCACGACCTCCTTCACCCAATCCCGCGACTTGAACGCATCACGTAAGACGTTCAACAGGTTCTTCTCCACGGTCCCGGGCATCGTTGCCCCCATTCCGCCGTATTGGCCATAAGCCGCCTCGGACGGTACAAACGCGATCCCCACGCGCAACGGCAGCCGCAGCCGAACTCCCTGCGACGAAGGCAGCGGCGCCTCCGTCGCTTTCGGGTAGAGATACGACATCAGATTGCTGCGCCGATGTACCTGACGCGCGAAGCTGCATCCAAGCAACAAGACCATTCCGAGGAGTGCGGCGAAGAGAATACGGCGTGACATGAAGGCCTCCAATCGTTGTTCCGTACTAGTCGGTACGGAAAATAGATCGAAGCCACTGGTTTGTCAATACCGAGCGGTATGGAAGTTGTTTCTGTCAGCGGACACGGCGGTGAAAAAAGCCGTTGCCATCCAGCCTCGCACTCATTTCCGACAGCGGACATTGACGAGATGCTCGCCCAGATCGGGAAGGGCTAGACCCGCTTCAAACCATTGGAGCCACCAGGCCGAATCCAACCATCGAGGCGGGACGCCCCGATGGCCGCGTGCGAGACGCCCGCACTCCTCAGCGCTGCGAGGCATGCACGTCGCAAGGAGTGCGGTCGTCTCGACCGCGGGCACTTGGGCGTCCTCGCCCAAGTGCTGTCATGGCGGAGGTCAAAATTCATCGACGCTCTTGCTCGCGTGAGGTACGGCGTCGTAGTTTCTGCCGTGCAGACTCGTAGGCGAGCGTCTGACTGCTGTTGGGTTGAACAGAATCTCGGCGCGCTACCCGAGGCAGCACGCCGAAGAAAGACTACTTCTTCCGCGAGTACGCAATCTCCATCATCTTGAACATCTTGCCGTCCGGGCCGGCGCCCCACATCTCGAGGTTGTGGTGATCGCCGTCGACTACGGTCACTGTTTCTTTGACCGGCGACGACTTGCCCGTCATCGGATCGTCCATCGTCGACATGAACGTGATCGACTTGCCGCTGGCATCGGGGGTGCCTTCCGACACCATCATCGACGTCGTCATGTTGTCCATCCATGAGCCGATGTAGTGCTTCTTGATGTTGTCGTAGCCGGTGTAACCGATGCCGTGGAAAGGCATGCCCATGAACGTGCCGTTGAAGCGCTGCTCGACAAAGCGGCCGTCGAGCGCCCACGTATTTTCCGACACGCCGGTTCCGCCGGTAGGAGGAGCACCGGGCTCCATGTACATCTTCACGTCGGTGTTAAACGTGCCCACCATCGCGCCGAGCTTCTTGTGCGCGTCGCCCGGCGTGGCGGCTTTCATCATCGCTTCCATCGCCGCCTGTTGTTGGGCGGCTTTCGCTTTCGGGTCATCAGCGGCGATGGCGAGCGCGGCGGTGAACGTGATCAGAACGGTGGCGGCCAGGATTCTGCTACGCATGGTTCTTCTCCTCTGTTGATTCAGTTGTCCGGGTGGGAGATGGAATTGTAGCTTGAGTCCGCCGCCGGATTGACTCAAAGGCACGCTTACGTGAAGATCAAGCCATGAAGGTCTCGTTTCTAAAAGCCCCCATCGGCGGAATCATCGGCCTGGAGATGATCACGTTCGTCGAGCCGCTGGGACTCGAATGCATCGCCGGCGGCCTCGAAGCCGAGGGGCATACGTGCCAGATCGTGGACATGAGGATCGACGGAATCGAGAAAGGCCTCGCCAAAATGAAGGCCTTCGCGCCCGAGATTGTCGGATTGCAATGCAACTTCACGACGGAGCGCTTTCGCGCGCTGCGTCTGGCGAAGATGGTCCGGACCGCGCTACCCGAGGCGCTCATCGTCCTCGGCGGGCACGACGCGTCGCGTGATCCGAACTGGTTCGTGAAGCCCGTGATCGATGTCGTCGTCGTCGGCGACGGCGAGGAAGTCATGACGCCGCTCGTCGCCGCGTGGCAGAAGAACAAGGATCTGAAGAACGTCGCCGGCCTGCTCATCAACGCGCCGTCCGGTCCGATCCGTACCGCCGCGGCGCCGGCACGGCCGAACATCGACGAGCTTCCGTTCCCCGCCCGCCACCTCATCAAAGAGTACGCCTCGGAGTACTACATCAATTTCCGCCGCCCGCTGGCGCTGCTCGAAACCGCGCGCGGCTGCCCGTTCAAATGCAACTTCTGCTCAGTCTGGAAGTTTCACGAAAGCACGTTCCGCGAGAAGTCGCCGGCGCGCGTCGTCAAAGAAATCGAGCAGATCGAAGCGCCGAACATCTTCATCACCGACGACATTTTCTGGATGAACGTAAAACGCGGCCGCGAGCTCGGCCAGGCGCTGATCGCGTCCGGAATCAAGAAGCACTATACGATCCAGACCCGCAGCGACATCATCTGCAAGTTCCCGCAACTCATCGAGCAATGGAAGGGCTGCGGCCGTATGACCGTCTTCCTCGGCCTCGAAAAAGTCGACGACGCCGGCCTCAAGTCGGTCAACAAGAGGAACACCGCCGATCACAACAACCAGGCCATCAAGATCCTGCAGGACCTCGGCGTCGGCTACACGCCAAACTTCATCATCGACCCGACCTGGGAGAAGGCCGATTTCGACCGCCTGAAACGCTGGATCGACGAGACCGGCGCCTACAACTCCGGCTTCTCCGTCCTCACCCCACTCCCCGGAACGGACCTCTGGGACGAAGTCGAAGGCCAGGTAAACACGCGCGATTGGGAGCTATACGACATCGCCCACACAGTCCTGCCGACCAAGCTCCCACTCGAAGAGTTCTACCGCGAATACGCCGGCCTCTGGCAACACGCCATGGACGTCCGCTACCAGATCGAAGGCAAACTAAAAACCAACCTCGGCCTGCTAGCGGCAATCGCGACGCGTCGCGTGACGCTAACCGCCATCCGCAAAGGAATGAGGATGGGATCCGTCCTCAGCGATCCAGCGTCGTTCATGCGCGCACATGATGAAAGTGCGGCAAGGTTGGCAGAAGCGGCGGCGATGTAGGCGACGTCCGGACCGGCGCAGGAGTCGGCAGCCCGCCGCTGGCGGTGCAGCCGCGTGAAGCCTTCCGGGTAGCCGGGATCTACCTCTGGCATGGCCGCACGAACGCCGCTATCCTCGTCGAATGCCTGTGCGTGCCGTCTTTCTGGCCTGCGAAAGCTACTAATGGGTTGCGCTTATCGGCGGGTCGCTCGGCGGTCTGCTCGGCACCTCGGCGTTCGTCCTTTCGAAACCCCAGGACATCTACTTCGAGAACCTAGCAACGAGGACAATAAGAGCTGCTCATGAACGAGTGGTGGAAGAACGTCGCTGAGCGTTGCCGGCTCGCGATGCTCGGTGAGATCGACGAGGAGCAGGAGTTCCTCTACGGCGCGGGCTTCTAGAAGCTGAACATCCTTTCCGGAGAGTGTCAGGAGGGTCAGGCCTTCGATGGCCGTTTGGGGCGCTTCTTGCGGACGCCCTACCTGATAGGCACCGCAATTCCGCTGACCTGCTGACGGCGACTCCACCGGCCGTCGTCCGCTCCAGGTAATTCGCCAAGGGACGCCGCTGGACGACCTTCACGAAATTGCCGCA
>DATAMS010000058.1:0-2102 GCA_036260495.1 Thermoanaerobaculia bacterium | reverse complement strand
CGAAACGGCATCTGGGGCGTGTATCTCGTTATCAGCGCCATTCTCTTTCTGGCATACAACCTCCTGGCCTTCCTTTTCCAGAATCTGAAGGAAGTCGTCACGCAGTTGATCAGCTACACGGCGCAGGGATCGATCTTCGTCTTCGGTCCGCTTGGCGATCCGGCGAACAAGAACATCGGATTCGTCTTCGCCTGCCAGGTGCTGCCGACGATCATTTTCATCGCTTCCATCTTCGCCATCCTCTACTACCTCGGCGTCATGCAAGTCGTCGTGCGCTTCTTCGCGAAGCTAATGTCGCGCTTCATGGGCGCGTCAGGCGCGGAATCGCTCTCAGTCGCCGCGTCGATCTTCATGGGACAGACCGAAGCGCCGCTGACGATCCGGCCGTTCATCGACGGGATGACGATGTCGGAGCTGATGACGATCATGACCGCCGGCATGGCCCACATCTCGGGCGGCATCATGGCCGCGTACGTGCTCGTGGCCAAGGTCGACGTCATTCATCTGCTCACCGCCGTGATCATGACTGCGCCGGGCGCGATCATGATGGCGAAGATGATCGTGCCGGAGACGGAGAAGCCGGCCACGGGCGCCGACGTCGAAGTCGTGGTTCCGAAGCAGGACGTGAACGTGATCGATGCGGCGGGCCGCGGCGCGATCGAAGGTCTGCATCTGTCGCTGAACGTCGCCGGCATGCTGATCGCGTTCATCGCGCTCGTAGCGTTGGTGAACGGCGTCTTCGGCTACGCGCACGGGATGGTGTGGTGGGTCCCTGAAAGCCTCGACAAACTTCTCGGCTGGATCTTCAGCCCGATCGCATGGGCGATGGGCGTGTCGTGGAAGGACAGTCTCACGGTCGGCAATCTGCTCGGCACGCGCATGGTCCTCAACGAGTTCGTCGCCTTCGTCAACCTCGGCAAACCCGGCGTCGGATCAAGCCTCGATCCCCGCAGCTTCGTGATCGTCACCTATGCGCTCTGCGGCTTCGCGAACTTCTCATCGATCGCTATCCAGATCGGCGGCATCGGCTCGCTCGCCCCATCGCGCCGAGGCGACCTCGCGCGGTTGGGACTTCGCGCAATGCTCGCGGGAACGTTAGCGAACTTCCTGACGGCGACGATCGTGGGGATCCTGTATGTAGCGAAGTAGGCGGTGTCTGAGTTGCTGAGTTTCTCGGTTGCTGAGTTGCTCGGTCAGTCCGTGACGCTCTTTCGAGATCGATGCTCAGTGCCTCGTCGCGAGTCGCTTGCTTTGCTCGAGGCGGGGCATCCCTGCGTTGTTGACGATAGTCCGCCTCAGCAACCGAACCCCCGAGTAACCAAGCAACCAGGAACTCACGAACACTGTTTGCTGAATTGCTTGGTTACTTTTCCGAGGTAGAATTCGGGCTCTCACACATCTTTTTTGGATTCGCTCCCCGTTCGGCACCACATTTTACGATGCCGAAATCACTTCACGACTTGGTCGCTTTTCAACGTGCACTTGATACGGTTGCAGTCGTGTACGACGTTACCTCGCGATTCCCGTGCGACGAGCGTTACGGTCTGACATCTCAGCTGCGTCGAGCTTCGGTGAGTGTCTGCAGCCAGATTGCGGAGGGACAGGGCCGCTTGTCATTCGGCGAGTGGCGCCAGTTTCTCAGTCAGGCCCGTGGCTCTCTGTTCGAGATCGATGCTCAATGCGTCGTCGCGCATCGTTTGGGCTTTCTGCATGAGACAGACATGCGAGCAGTCGTTGACAAGCTACGCCTGACGGGAAGTGCGCTCGCTGGCTTAATCCGGTGGGTGAAGTCCGAGGAACAAAAAGCGCGGCGCGCTTCTCACACAGCAACCAAGAAACCGAGCAACCCAGCAACCCCCTAACGCAGGGCCGCCACCAACCCCACAATATCCTCCGGTAAACCGGCTGAGAATGTCATCTCCTTGTCCGTCTTAGGGTGCGGAATCACCAAAACTGCCGCATGCAACGCTTGTCTTGGGAACGACGCAATCGCTTTTTGGAGCCGCTTGTCGGGGATTCCGCGCCACTGCGGTCCCGAGTAGACAGGGTCGCCGATGATGGGATGGCCGATCGACTTGAGGTGGACGCGGATCTGGTGCGTG
>DATAMS010000031.1:0-9732 GCA_036260495.1 Thermoanaerobaculia bacterium | reverse complement strand
TCCTCGGGAGCCATCTCCCGAGATCTTCGGCAAACCCCTTCACGCGCAAGTTCAAATCGACACCACGGATTTCATCACTTAACACGCACACCTACTTGTAGTTACGACAATGACCAGGCAAGTTAACCGGACAGTAGTGATATCAGAAGAATTATCCCGCCAATCTTCTGCCGCAGCATCCTCACGCTCCATCGTTCTACGCGGCACATCTCCGCGTAGAAGTCGCGTTGCAGGTGCTTCTTGAGCGGCAACAACTCGACGAAATGCGACCACCCCAATTCTTTCGAGAGTGTCCCGATAATTCGTTGCTCGGGAAATGCTTCGGCCAGTGAGATCATCCGCGCGAGATTCCTGGGGCTGAAGCCCTGACCGAATTCCGGGACCAATTTTGCCGACAGTGTCGGCAAAATCTCTTCCCCATACTCAGCCCGCTTCTCGCTCAGAATGTCCATGCGGATCCGCCGGCCGATTTGCCAGTACAAAATCACCAACGCCGCATTCACACCCTGCGCCACTGTTTGGCGGGATGAAAGAATCAACTCCCGCAGATCCGAAGTCAACGCCGAAGGACTCGGTTTGATCCGCGCGACCACACCTGTGGACCGTTTCCGTTTCGCGGGCGCGTAGCGCGCGGAAGCGACAGCCATACATGCGCCGATGCTCTTCTTCTGCGACTTCCGTGCAGTCGTTTTCTTCTTGACCATAACGCGTCCGAGGATCCCTCGGTATCGTCAGATGACCGAGGAATCCACGTGACGTAGAGAAATACGCCCACCGAACTCCTCGGAATGGAAGATTTCGATACCAGCAGTGGACCGCAGAAAAACAAGAAGAGCGCTTCGAATTCGCGTCTCAGGCGTGCGCCCATTCTCTTCCCTGACTGCTGCGTCTCCTTGTGACGAACCTTCGCGCTACAGTGCTTGTCTACGGCTTGACGTGTAGTGTCAGCGGCATCGCGCTGTCCGGCGGAGTGGTTGTGATCTCGCGGCTGAAGCGCAGCGTCGTCCCGTCGAACGTCCACGCGCCATCGCTGCAGCGCGAAGCCGTCTCCACCGGCTTTCCCTCGCGCACGCGTAGCGCGTTCGTCGTTGCCTCACGCTCGGCGCGGTAGCGGAACGCGCGGCGCCAAACGAATCGCAGGTCCGTTCCCAGCTCATTCTCGCGCGCGTTCACATCGCAGCGGGTCTCGAGGAACAGCTCTTCCGCGATCGAGCGATCGTGATCGACTGACGATGCCAGGAACTTCGTCGGAAACACCGCCCAGCCGTCCTTTGCGTACGACGCCGTCTGATGCTGAAACGCCTCGAGCAGCGGCCGCACGTTGTCGCGCGCCTGCAACTCGCCAAGCCACGACGGCGCCGGCAGCGGCATCTTCCAGGCCACCGCGTTGATCATCCGCGCCGTCGTCAGCGCAGCAGTCTGCACCATCATCTGCTGATGACTCTCCAGCGATCGGGCCAGCTTCCATGCCGCCTGCAAGTCCTCCCACGCCGCCGGATCGTTTGCGCGCGCTTTCGCCAGCGCACTCGCCACGAGCGCTCTCGCCACCGTCAACTGCGCCGCGCGCTCACCATTCGCGTCATTGCCGCCGCCAATCCCTTCGCGGCGCTCCCAAACGACCGGCTCGCGCAGCAACAGATCTCGGATCGCGGAAACATCAGGGAGCGGCGGCAGTCCACCGATCGCGATCTCTCCCCGCGCGATCTCGCGCCGCACGAGCTCGCCGGCAGCTTCATTCTTCGGCAACGCGTTGGCGAGGGCCATCAGTCTCACCGAGGCGCCGTTCGCCCGCATCGGCGGCAACCGATCGGCCGCGGCACCGAGCGTGCCCATACCTCCCGGCCATGGCCGCGCGGCGGATGTGGCCACGGCCCCCGGAGCCCGGAACCATGTGATTACCCAGACGACAAGTGCCACCGCTGCCACGACGATCAGCACTTTCTTCATCGTTCCCTCAGATCATCGCCGCCCAATTCACATCAGACTTTACAATGGCAAGTGCTTGGCCACAAGGTGTACGGCCGGTCCGCAATCCACCGGCATCACCGCCAAGCGTTCATGACTGCTTCGATCTCGGCTGGTTTCGCCGCCACCTGCGCGCCGTGCCGCAGCCAGCGCTGCGCCTCGGATTGTTTTCCCGATTCCGTGAGCAGATGTGCGAGCAGCAGATAGGCCTTTGTCTGCCGCGGATCGATTGCCAGCGCTCGTTGAAGATCGTTGATGGCGTCGCTTGGCCGTTTCAGAGCTGTCAGCGCCTCGGCGCGCATGATCCAGGCGGCGACGAAATTGGGACGGAGCGTGATTGATCGCGTCAGCAGTGGCAACGCTTCCTCATCCCGTCCGCTTCGATGCAGAACCGTGGCGAGGTTGAATTGATACTCGGGTTGGTCAGGCGACGCAGACGCGGCGCCGTGCATATCGGCGATGCCGTCGTTCGTCTTGCCGAGGCCGACTTCGGCGATGCCGCGCCAATCGCGCAGCAACGTATCGGACGGGATCGTGTGATCGAGTGCCGCCAACGTCTCGAGCGCCGATTGGAATTGTCGCTGCTGCAGTTGGGCGGCGATCAGATCGAATCGCGGAACCGGTGACGTCGTGGCGCCGAGGCTCTTGCTGAGTTGCGCGGCGGCGTCTGCGTTGCGCGGCATCGCGCGCAATAGCGTCACGGCGCGATAGGCGTCGCCGAGCGCGCCTGCGGGAGCGGCATCACGATCGAGAAAGGTGACGCTGCGAATGTCGGGATCGTGCTCCGCGACCGGCGCCAGCAGATCTCCCGGCGGCGGACGGCGCTGAATCTTGTGATCGGTCATCACCACGCGCACAACATCCTGCGTCCTTCGCCGCGGCATGTGGCAACGCACGCAATCATCGGCGGCAACATCCTGCGCTTTCGGCTCGTGCCGGGCGTGGCACCCGAGGCAGATCGTGGTCACGCGAGCGAGCCGGGGATCCTTCCCAAGCGGCTGATGCGGATCGTGACAGTTGATGCAAGTGATGCCGCCCTTGATGTAGCAGAGGCTCTGGCGCAATCGATACGCGTGATGATTGATCTCGAAGCGCTGCTCACGCGGACGCGACGCTTCGTCGATGTCGACGTGAAGCATGTAATCGCTGAAGAGCTGGCCCGGACGGAACGAATAATCGCCTCGCTCGAAACGCCGCACGCCGATCAAACTGACGGACGGCAGCAAATGGCATTGAAAGCAAACCGAGTCGCGCAGCGCTGGCGCCAGACGCACGGGATTGACGATGGCCGCGCGAACGACGTCCACGCTTTCTCCGCGCGACGCCACATCGACATGACGCGCGCCAGGTCCATGGCAGCGCTGGCATCCGGTGCCTTCCGGCAGTTCGGCGGGGAAGATCTGCGCCTTCCAATGCGCGTCGCCCCCCTCCTTCACCTCGGCGGGATACGCGTTGTGGCAGAAGAGACACTCGCGGCGCACTTGCCGCGTGATGCCGTCGTTGTCCGCGCGGTCGTAGCCCGGCGCCATCCCCCACTTTTTTTCCTGCGTGTACCAGGCGATCGGAAGCTGATACATCTCGCCGCTCGGCTCGCGATAAAAGTAAACGCGCGAACGATGCCCCGATCCGACGATCCAATCGACGCGCTGCTCGATCTCGTTGATGCGCTGGCCGGCGTCGTCGAGCTGATAGCGGCGGAAGAACAGCTTCCCGTCTGTCCACGACATCTCGAAATAGTTCTGCGATGGCGCATGAAAGAACTTGGCGTTGCGAAAGTCTTCGATCAGCACATCCGCCCGCGGACGCCGCATCGATTGCGCCATCCCCACGCCCTGATACGACGCGAACTTCGCGGGATGGCAGCTTGCGCATGCGCTGTCGGGCGCGTAGTCCGAGGCGCGCATCGTGGGGACGATGAAAAGCACGATTGCAAATGCCGCCGCGCGGATCATGTACTGATGATAGGGCGGAACGGCGTTTCACGCGGAGACGCGGGGGACGCGGAGAAAGTCCTCTGCAATCTCCGCGTCTCCGCGTGAAACGATTCATTCGCCCAGAAAACGGCGTAGGGAAATTGCTCCGCACCTCACTCCTCTGATAAAACGTGCACTTCCGGCAACACAACCTGCCTCTCGGACGATCTCGAAAGGAGCCATCGGATGAAACGCACCTCGCCGCTCGCGCTCACGCTCGCCCTGCTTGTCTCGCTCTGCGTCCCACTCTTCGCCGCCGATCACAATGACCCGAACTCGGTCAATTCGATTTTCTCGGACGTCAACGTCAGCGCGGCCGATCTTTACGACATGTTCGGGTGGCCGAGCGCCGACGGAAAGAACGCCATCCTCGCTCTCACCTTCGCCGCGGTGCCGAAAGCCGGCGTCTTCGATACCGACATGCTTTACCGCATCCACATCAACGCTGATCCTCGACCCGCGCCGCCCGCTCCCGGCGAAAGCTGGGATCTCGAAAAACTGCTCGCGTACGGCGACGCGGTGGCGGCGAAGTATCTGCACCTCAAAGGCGCCGAGGTGCGCGTGCGGGCCGATGCGGCGCAGGCGGTACACGTCGATTTCATCAACTTCCCGAGCGGCACGTTCTCGAAGACGATCGCGATGAACAAGGCGGTGACGGTGAATGCGCCCGACGGCACGCCGATCCAGGTCTACGTCGGAGGCCGCGACGACGCGTTCTTCAACGACCTGCCGGGCTTCTTCCGATCGATCAATTACGGCCCGCAGTTTTACAAGGTCTCGCTCAACGCGCCGTATGATGATCGCGAGCTGAAGATTCCGAAGACCTTGCTCGAGCTGGAGGGCAACACGCTCTTCAACGACGATCCGAAAGATCCCGACTGGGGGCACCCGCGCGGCACGAAGCGCGATCTCCCGCCCGGCCCGCACGATTTCAAACCGACGCGTTTCGCCAAGGACGCAAACGGCAACTACAAGTTCGTTTACAGCGGCGTGGACGCGCAGGCCGGCCGCAACATCAATACCGTCATCGTCGAGATTCCGCATCGTTTCATCAGCACGAACCCGGCCCGCGATCGCATCGTGAACGCGTGGGGCGAGAGCATGGTGCTCAAAGCCGCGCACAAGATCGAGACGATCCCGGACAATCAATCGCCCGGCTTCTTCGGCAGCATCGCCGCGGGATTCCGTCACCTCTTCGGCAGTAAACCCGATCCCTTCGAGCAGCAGGCGGCGATGTATAAACGTATCGACACCGACGGCCTCCCGTTCGCCGATGCCGCGCTGAGCGAGCGCGAGGATCAGCGCCAGCTCGGCGCGAACAACATCATCCTGGCTCGCACGTTCGTCATGCGCTTCGGCCACCTCGGATGGGGTTTCGGTCCTTCCATCAGCGCCCTCGGCCTCGGCACTTGCTTCGATCACGACAACTCGCCGGTGTCGGTCTACAAGACGTACAAGCTGGCCATCGAAGCGTTTCCGCGCGTGAAGAAGTGCCTGTTCCAGGAAGTCAACATGCCCGACGATTCCTGGAACCCGAAGCACCTCAACATCCCGCTTCGCCGCCCGTTCGAGATCTTCATCCCGAACGTCAACGCAATCGACATGGACACGACCGGCTCCTGGCCCTTCGGCCGCCGCCCCGAGGATCAGGTGGCGACACGATTCCTGTCGATCTTCCTCGATCAGAAAGCCGGCTGCGGCGGCAAACCCTGCAACCTCGAAACGCTCAGCGATCAAAAGCTGTGGGACGCCGCGCCGATCACGCCCAAGACGCCGCCGAATCCTTTGCACAACGACAAGCCGTTTCTCGATCACTTCCCGTACTTGGCGGATCCATGGTGATGTCCTCAGGCCCGCGCCCCCCTCATCCGGCTTCGCCACCTTCTCCCCCCGCAAGAAACGCGGGGGGAGAAGGCGCTCGATGTTTGGGTGTCGCGAGGAGGTTCTCCAGCGAGCCGTCTCCAGCTAGTCACCTCACTCAAACATCGAGCGCCTTCTCCCCATCGCTTTTTGATGGGGAGAAGGTGGCCGAAGGCCGGATGAGGGGCCGCTTCCGATTCGCGAGAAGCGCAAAAAAGTTCGCGCAAAACCTCGGCCTTCTTCTCATCGCAATCGCATCCATCGCGATGAGCGACTACGACGCCGATCTCGCGCGTTTGAAGAAACAGGCCGATGATTTGCGCGCGGCGCCGAGCGCTGATCCGGCGATGCTCGCCGCCATCCTCTACCGGCGCGCGTCGATGACTGCGGACTTTACGGAACTTCACTCGGCCGAACGCGCGATCGACGATGCGATCCGCGTCGCGCCTACTCCCGATCTGTTTCTCCTTCGCGCCAACTTCAACTTCAAGATGCATCGTCTGCAGCGCGCGAAGGACGATCTCGCCCAACTCATCGACGGCAACACGGGCGAGCCGGTGAAGACGCTGGCCGCGCAGATCGCGATGCAGGAAGGTGACTACGCGAGCGCGCGTAGCGCATATCACCAGCTCGCGGATCGGACTCGCTCGTGGGACAGCATCGCGTCGCTGGCGTACTACCAATCGGTGACGGGCGATCCCGCCGCGGCAGACCGGCTCTATGTCCAGGCCGAGGATGAGCTGAGCGCGAAAGAGATGCGCGCGTACGCATGGGTCGAGGTGCAGCGCGGCATCATCGACTTCGATCATGCGCGCTATCCCGCGGCACTCGTGCATTACCAGCGCGCCGATCGCGCCTACTCCGGCTATTGGCTCGTCGAAGAACACCTCGCCGAGGATCTCGACCGGCTCGGGCGGACGACGGAATCGATCGCGCTGTATCAGAAAATTATTGCTCGCACGCACAACCCCGAATACGTCAGCGCCCTCGCCGCAATCGTGGCGCGCACCGATCGCGAGGCCGCGAAGAAACTCGACGCCGAGGCGGCGCAACTCTACGACGCACAGTTCAAGCTATATCCGGAAGCGACCGGCGGTCATCTCATTCGCCATCTGCTGAGCCGCGACGACACATCGTTCTCGCGCCTGATCGATCTTGCGCAACAAAACGCCGATCTTCGGCCGAACGCGGAAGCCAAGCTGCTCCTCGCCAAGAGCTACTGGAAAGCCGGCCGCGCCACCGACGCGCAACGCCTGCTGACCGAGGTGCGGCAAACACCGTGGCGCACACCGGAGCTAGTGGCGTTCGAAAGGGTGGTCGGGAAGGGCGGAGGGACGAGGTAGAGTAGTAATGATGCGCGACTACCACATCAACGTGTTTTTCTGCGAGGAAGACGGCGGCTGGATCGCGGACATACCGGACCTCGAAGCCTGCTCGGCGTTCGGCGCCACGCCGCAAGAGGCTCTGACCGAGGCTGTTCGCGCAAAAGAAGGATGGCTCGCTGCAGCGCGCGACGCGGGGAAACCAATTCCCGAGCCGCAGTACCGCCCACTCATTTATCAGCCTACTTGAGCTCTGGCACGTTCTGTCGCTCACTCCGTTCGTTCGATCTCGTGGAGCTTGCGGATATCGATGGAGATGATGCCGTCGTCGTCGAGTGGGTTGAACATGCTCGTGAATCTCGCGCCCCAGACCACTTCGTCGACTTTGTAGGAAGAGCGGGTGTGAACGGTCTGCGAGAAGGTTTCGTCGAAGCCGTTGAGGAGGATGAGTAACTCGGCATCCATCTCTTTCAGCGCGGCGGCGGAGCAACCACCGAGCGGGCTTGAATCGTCGATCGGGTGAACGATCGTCCAGGAAAGCGGGAAGAAGACGACGCGGTCCCGCTCGAGTTTGAGCTGGATGAATTCGCGGTCGGTGACGCTGATGCCACCGCGTTTCCGGCGCGCAAGAAGTACCTTGGCCGCCATCTCCACGATCTCATTGCGCTTCTTGTTCACGATGCGAAACATGAGCGCTCTGCCGTCGCGATACGGTGCGACGACAGCGTACTGGCTGAAGACGATCTCCGCGCGCGGGCGTGCAAATCGCGAAAACACAATCCCGGCGATCAGTGCAAAACCGAGAAGACCAACCAGCGATTCGAACGCAACGAGCACGTTCGCGGCCATCGTCACCGGCACGATGTTTCCGTAGCCGATCGTGGCCAGCGTATGAACCGAGAAGAAGAACGACCTCGTGAACCGCTCCCCCATCGTTTGATTCGAAAAACCCGTCAGCGCCTCGGGGCCACAAGCGATGAAGGCAACCGCGAAAACGGCGTTGAGTACGACGTACGCGGCCGAAACCCATGTCAGGAAAACCGGCCAACTGATATTCAGAAAGTAGTGATAGGCGGAGAGCGCTTCCCACGAGCTCAGCCCCTCGCGCCGGACGTTGAACGTTCCGTCGCGATTAAGGAAGCGCTTCGTGCTTTCGCGCGCCACGACGCTGCCAAACCCGAGGTCGAGGTTCGGATCAGCTTCCGGTGGAGGTGGGGGAGGGGTATCGGCCATGAAACAGTAGATTAGTAGATTAGTAGATTAGTAGATTAGTGATTCGTAGATGAATGGATTCGGATCACCGACTCGGCCCTGTTCCTACTAATCTACTAATCACTAATCTACTGTCAGTGAAACATCGACACCACAATCGCCAGGAGCAACACGAGGATTACGGCGAGCGAAATCCACATCGCGTGAATCGTTGGGCGGTGCATGTCAACTGTTTCGCGGCGCTCGCCGAGGAGGTATTGAAGGTATTCGATGCGAGGTCGGACGCTCGCGACCTTCTCTTCGAGATTGGGATAGATGACCTGATTGATCTCCGGGACGATGATCACGGGGATGAACGTGGCGCCGCCGGCGCGGGTGACGTAGCCGGTGAGCAGATCGTTGTGCGGCTGATCGCCCTCGGCGACCAGGCAGTGATAGACCGTCGTCGACTGCAACACGGAGAGCGCTTTGCCGGCGATGCTTCGCGCTTTGTAGGCGTTGACGACTGCCTCGGACGTCTGGTGGAGAATGCGCTCGTTGAGGTCGCGGACGCGTGTGAAGATGAAGATCGTCTCGCCGCTGGCGAATGAGATCTTTTCCGCGCGGCGGTAGATGATCTCGCCGTAGTTGCGCCAATCGTCGTCAGACAAATCGGTGGTGAACCCTTCTTCCACCAGACGGGCTATGAGACGGCCGGCGGGATCGGATCCGGCGGGAGACTCGGGGGGCTTTTCAGCTTTCAGCTCTTGCATATTTTTCAACGAGGCGGATCAGGTCCGGGAACTCGAATGGTTTCACGAGGTAGTCGTCCGCGCCGCACTCCCGCGCTTTCTCGGCGATGTCGCGATCGCCGGAGACGACGACGTACGGAATCGACCGCGTCTCGTCCCGCGCTTTCAACGCACTGCAAAGCGCCGCGCCGCTCATCCCCTTGATCGTCAGATCGGCGAGGATCATCTGCGGGCGAAGCTCTTGCGCGCGCGAAAAGGCGCTCGAGCCATCAGCGACGACCTGACACTCACGGCCGTTGCGCTGCAGGACGAGCGCGACCAGTCGGGCCACCTGCGGATCATCTTCGACGACAAGAATCACTTCTACTCCTCTACTCGAAACGAACACGTAAGCGTTTGCGGAGATGACCGGCTACGGCGCCGAGGAGACAGCCTACCGCGTTCCAGCCGGCGTCGTCCCATCCGGTCACGCGCGTCGGTAGTCTGCTCTGCCACGCCATCAGCCCCAACGCAAATGTCACGCCTACCGCCAGAGTCAGAAGATATGTCCGCAGGCGATGCTCCTCCCCGCCATCGAAAGCGAGGAAGGCGAGCGCACCCCACGGAAGGAAGAAAAGCATGTCCGCGATTCCGGGAGCTGCCGTGGCCAGCAAGGCATCATTCGAGATG